>JACCYD010000232.1 GCA_013696695.1 Deltaproteobacteria bacterium
GCGACGCCGTGCCGGACGTAGCTGTCGAACTCGGCGAGCGTGTACGCGCTCGAGCCATCGCCCCAGATCAACCAGACCTCGCGACCCGGCCGCACCAGCGCCGCGCCGAGCGCCATGCCGCCACCGACGCCGAGCGTGCCGAACACGCCGGGATCGAGCCACGACAGCGGCGCGCGCGGCCGCACGATGTAGCTCGCGGTCGCCACGAAGTCGCCGCCGTCGACGACGAGCACGGCGTCGTCGGCCATCGCCTCTTCCATCCGCTGGAACAAGTGCAGCGGATCGACGAGCTCGCCCTTCGGGGTGGTCTTGGCGGTGATCTCGGCGTCGCGCGCCGCTTCCTTGGTGCGCAGGCCGTCGAGCCACGGCCGCCAGCGATCCCCTCGCTCACCAGTACTTATGCGATCGCCGAGCCCGATCAGGAACTCGCCCGCGTGCATCTGCACCGCGATGTCGGGGCGCCGATTCTTCTTGAGCTCGTGCGCCGAGAGGTTCGCCGCGATCAGCGTCGCCTGCTTCGGAATGCCGCGGCCGTAGCCGAGCCGGAAGTCGAACGGGAAGCCGCAGACGACCACGACGTCGGCCGCTTTGAGAGCCGCGCCGCGGTTGTGGCGCAGCTGCAGCTCGTGCGTGCGGCCGAGCAAGCCGCGCGCGGTGCCGGCGAGATAGACCGGCGCACCCAGCATGCCGAGTGCCCGCGCGAGCCGGCCGGGATCTTTGACGCCGACCAGCGTCTGGCTGCCGACCACGATCACCGGCCGCTCGGCGTTTTTCAGCGCATCGGCCGCCTTCTGGAGATCGGCGTTGCCGTTGCGAAGGTGCGGCATCTCCGGGAGGTGGAGCTCCGGGAGGACCGGCGCGCGGAACTGTCTATATAGGTGGCCGCGGATGTAGAGCTCGAGCGCCTTCGCGCCGATCCCCTTCGCCTTGCCGAGTCCGGCTTCCTTCTCGTACCAGCTCCGGACGATCTCCTCGGAGTACAGCAAGTCGACCGGCACCTCGATGAACACCGGACCGGGCACGCCCTCCATCGCGATCTCGCACGCGCGCTCGACGGTAGGCCCCAGCGCGGGCACCGTCTTCACCGTGGTCGACCACTTGGTGACGCTCTTCATGATCGAGAGCTGATCGATGTCTTGCAGCGAGCCGCGACCTTTGAGGAGCGTGGCCGTCGCGCCACCGAACAACACGATCGGTGATTGCGCCATCTGCGCGTTCTTGACCGCGGTGATCGTGTTGGTGACGCCGGGGCCGGCAGTCACCGCCGCGACGCCGATCCCTCCCGTCATCCGCGCGACGGCATCCGCGGCGAACACCGCGTTGACCTCGTCGCGGACATCGATCACGCGAATGCCCTTGGCGTGGCAGCCGGTCAGGATCGGAGAGATGTGTCCGCCGCAGAGCGTGAACAGATGGGTTGCACCGTGCTTCAGGAGAACATCGGCGATCAGGTCACCACCATGAGGCATGGCGCGCAGTCTCCGATAAAACGCCTCGCTACGTAAGCGCCCGCGTCGGGGTTAGCTGACTGCCGGTCGGCGGCAGCACGATCTGAAGGCCGCGCGGCAGCATCGGCCGCTGCGCTTCGTCGAACCGCGCCTCGGCGATCATGACGTCCTTGTGGAGCTCCGCCGCCGGTGTGCGCTGGATCGCCATCTCCCGCGCGAGCGCTTCATAGCCGTCGCCAGCGGTGGACGACAGGGCGAGAGCGAGGGCGATGACCACGAACACGGACATGAGGCGATGCATGCCGTCGAAATTAGCCATCGAGCGTCGCAACGGAACCCAGCCGTTGGCCTAGGTAATTGTTGATCGGTCCTGATGGCAGCGAAGTGCGCTAGCGTCGAGGTCGAGCGTGTCGAACCTGGTCCTGTATTCGATCCCGGCGTTCGTGCTGCTGGTCCTGGTCGAGATCGCGTGGGCTCGCACGCGTCCGCAGGTCGTCGGCTACGAGCGCAAGGACACGCTCGCGTCGCTGTCGATGGGGCTCGCCAACGTGGTCGTCAACGCGGGCACCAAGTTCCTGACGATCCCGCTGTTCGCGTTGCTCTACGAGCATCGCTTCGTCGACATCGTCGCCGCGATCGGCGCGTGGTCATGGCTGGTGCTCTTCTTCGCCGAGGACTTTTGTTACTACTGGTTCCATCGGCTGCACCATGAAGTGCGCGTGCTGTGGGCCGCGCACGTCAATCATCACTCGAGCCAGCACTACAATCTGTCGACGGCGCTGCGGCAGCCGCTGCTGACGCCGTTCACCGGCCCGCTGTTCTGGGCCCCGCTCCCGCTGATCGGATTCCCTCCATGGATGGTGCTGACCGCGCAAGCGTGGTCCCTGCTCTATCAGTTCTGGCTCCACACCGAGGCCATCGATCGGCTCGGTCCGCTCGAGTGGATCCTGAACACGCCGTCCCATCACCGCGTGCACCACGGCAAGAACGTGCCGTACCTCGATCGCAATCACGGCGGCGTGCTGATCATCTGGGATCGGCTGTTCGGCACGTTCGCGCGTGAAGAGGAGCGCGTGAGCTACGGGCTGACGACGGACATCCGGTCGTTCCATCCGGTGACCATCAGCTTTCACGAAGTCGTCGCGATCGGACGCGACGTCGCGCGTGCACCGACGACCCGCGCGAAGCTCGGCTATCTGTTCGCACCGCCGGGCTGGAGTCACGACGGCTCGACGAAGACGGCGACGCAGCTCCAGCGCGAGCTGCGAAGCTGATTCGCCCGAACGCGTAGCTCGGGTCAGGTGTTCCCAAACCGACTTTCCGTCGGTTGGTTGACCCTATTGGCGCTTTTGGCCGCACATATCGCACATTGGCGCCTTGTAACCACCTGATTGTGCACTTCATGGCCTCGTGTTTTCAGCTGGTTATCTAGTGGGCACGGTTGTCCCCACGTGGGGTGTGAAATCTCATGCGCAATGTAGGCTATCTCCCACAGTATAGAATGATCTCGGCTAGTTAAGTTTCATGCCGGACCCGATCCCGGACGGTACGGTGGTTGCTGTACCGTCTGGCCTATGCTGAGTCGTCTGCCTGCGTTCCAGGCCAACAGTCGCAACATCGGCCCGACCCGGAGTCGGCGATCGATGCTGGAGACGCTGGTCCGGCACCTAGACATGATCCGGCTGACGGTCGTGGCGGCTTCGCTCCTCGTGGCGATGGGCTGTTCAGGACTGATCGACGGTGGGAGCAATGGCAACCTGACCCCCGAAGAGGTGGCGGCTCGTCGCCTCTGGACGGAGAAGGCCTTGCCTCAATTGCAAGCTAACTGCGTGATTTGTCACAATGGTTCACGAGCCAACATCGGCTTCGTGGTCGGTGACAATGACCTCGCGATCAGGGACGCGATCCTCGCGTACACCCCCACGGTCGCGAACCTCGATGCGCCGTCCTCCTCGCGCATCCTGACGAAGGGGATTCACGAGGGACCGGCACTCGATGCCATCCAGACCTCCGACATCCTCGAGTGGATCAACGCGGAGAAGGCTGCAGTCCCAGACCCTGGGGAGGATGGCCCCAGGCTCGAGACCGCCCAGATCCTCCCCACGATCTGCACCTCGGGTCTTCCCGATTCGCCCGGCGCTCCGAACGTCAACTGTCTCTACAACAACATCCCTCTGGATGAGATCGGCGCGGTCGGCGCGAAGATTCAGTTCATCGCGCAGGCGCTCGGCTCGGGGCTCTACCTCACCAACCTGAAGCTCGTCCCCGCTGCGGGCGGCGCCTTCATCGATCACCCGCTGTTCGTGGCGTACCCCGCCGACGCGGAGGCAAAGGCCGACACGATCGATCGCTTCTTCAGCGTGAAGATGAACCTGATGGCCACGGCGACGGCCGAGGAGCAGCAGATCGGCGGCGGCACCGCGGCGTTCGTCGGCTTCTTCTCCACCGACAAGATCTCGATCCACTTCAAGGCCATCTCGGCGTTCAAGCCGGACGAGGTAGGCCCGCCACCCGCCACCGGGTGCCTCCGCCTCGCCGAGTTCAAGGCAAACGCGGCACAGCCGCTCCAGACCAACTGCGCGAGCTGCCACGCCGGAGGCGGGAACCCGAACGCGAAGTCCGCCGTGAACATGGACAACCTCCTGAGCGCTGTCGACGACGACGTCCTGCTGGCCTGCAATCAGATCCGAACGCGGATGAACTTCCAGGATCTCAACCTCAGCGGGCTCTATCTCGCCCCCGCCCCGGCGAACAACAACCACCCTTTCCGATTCCCGAGCCAGGCAGCTCACGACACTTTCAAGAACGCCGTGCAGGTTTGGGCATTGGCTGAGCAGACGGCAGCACCCTAAAGGAGCCCCATGAAGAGGATCTCACACCTACTGATGGTTGCCGCGTTTGCGGTTCCGATGACCGCTTGTGGCGGCGGGGACGGGTCGTCGGGAGACGATGTCGCCGATGACGATGACGCCCCTGTCGATCCCTTCGACGAGGAGCTCGCTAACCGCGAGTACGATTACAACGCCGCGCTCCGCATCGCCGCCCTTCGCTTGACCGGCGATCTGCCGACGATGGCCGAGATCCTCGAGATCTCGGCACCGACGGACAACGCGATCAAGAAGAGCCTCTATGACGCTCGGATCACCGAGTACATGAGCCGCCCGACGTTCGCGACCCAGATGTTCTACTTCTGGCGCGACACCTTCCGCATGGGGGACACGCCCGCGGCGCCGGAGATGGACACCGCACCGGCACTCGCCGCGCAGCTGTCCTCCGATCCGAACGGCAGCTACATGAGCCTGCTCACGCAGCCCACCGGGAACTGCCCGACGTTCGACGAGAACACTGGCGTCGCGACTCCCGCGGAGTGCCCCGGCACTGGCCCGCAGGCGGGCGTGCTCGGCAACCCGGCCGTGATGAAGCAGTTCTTCGGCAACTTCGCCTTCCGCCGCGTCAAGTTCGTGCAGGAGACGTTCGACTGCGTGAAGTTCCCCGTCGAGCTCGACGGCGCTCCGCAGGAGATCGGCGCTGCCTCGCCCTACACCGGTCAGTGGCCGTTCGCGAGCATCGCGGGCACCGACAACGGCGGCCGCGTGAACTTCCAGGACACGTCGGCAGTCATCTGCGCCAACTGCCACCAGACGCTCAATCACATCGCCCCACTGTTCGCGAACTACGACGAACAGGGCGTGTTCCAGGCGACCATCGCAGTGCCAACGCCGCTCGACGGCGGTCCGCTCGCCGTGATCAGCGACTACTACCCGGCGGGCGAGACCACCGGCTGGCGCTTCGGTGTGGTCACCCCGGACATCCCGTCCCTCGGCGCGGCGATGGCCGCAGATCCCGATATCGCGAAGTGCGGCGTCGCCCGCATCTGGAACTGGGCGCTCGGCAAGACGGACATCGTCGACACGCTCCAAGAGGTGCCGATCGAGACCATCTCCACGCACGTCGACGCGTTCACCGCGGACGGCTTCAAGCTCAAAAACATGATCTTCGCGGTCTACACCAGCGATGACTTCACGCGGTTCTAGGAGGCGACCATGAAAACGAAGCAAATGACGATTCTGGTCGCGTCGCTCGGACTCATCGCTAGCGCATGCAGCGGTGTCGACGATGGCACGACTCAAGACAATCTCCCGCCCGGCTCCACCGCAGGCGATGAGGAATCCACGTTCGATCACGAGAACGGCGATTTCAACCCGTTCGACCTGATCGATCGGCTCGCAGAGGAAGGCCCGCCGCGGTTCACGTCGCGCATCCACAGCTGCCCGAAGGTTCGCTACCGCACCCTCGGCAACGTGCTGACGTCGCTCGGCGTCAACACCGCAGACGCCACGGCGCTGTCGGCCGGCCAGCTCTACACCAGCGGCTTCAACGCGCTCGGTGGACCGAACTACACCAACCGCATCCGCGAGAACATCAACATCACGACGTCGAGCGCCTCGCGCGAGTTCGACATCTTCGCGGCAGCGGCTGACACCATCATCACGGCCGTCCCCACGCTCGAACGTTGCAGGATCAACGGCGTCGGCTCCGAGCTGTTCGACCCGACGACGAACGCGTGCCGCCTCGATGGCATCACGTGCTTGATCGGGACGCCCGCTCAAGCGGCGCACCTCGACTTCTGCAACATCACCGTCACCAGCGCTGCCGATATCACGGCCGGTAAGCGCATTGCGGTCGCTGCCCTTCTGGCCGCGGCCTACACCTGCGAGTGAGGAGATAGCACCATGGCGAAATCCCCCTTTGCGAAGCGCGACGAGCAGTACGAGCTGAGTCGCCGCGCTCTCATCAAGTGGACAGTCGCTGCGGGCGCCGCACTCGGCGTGTCACGCAGCAGAATCTTCGACATCCTCGAGGGCTCGGCCGGCAGCGGCGTCGCATATGCGGCGGCCGCGAACCCGACCACGCGCTCGGTCCACATCGTCGCCGGTAACGGCGGTCTCGCGTGGTTCCAGCTGCTGTGGCCACAGGTCGATGTGGCGATGGCGGCCAACCCGAACTTCGCGTGGCACAAGCCCGGCGAAGCCTCGATCATCCCCGGCACGTTCAAGCCGCTCGCGATGGGCCCCGACACGCCGTTCGCGACGTTGCCGGCAGCTCGTCAGATGACGGGCTTCCTGTGCGGCAACAACGAGACGCACACCGGTCAGCCCGTGTCGACGACGTTGCTCAACGGCAACAACGTCCACGCGATCGCCGCGGTGCTCCAGTCGTCAAACCCGTCGGTCATCCCGGCGATCACCGTCGGTCAGACCTCGCTCGGCACTGCGCCGGGCGCTCCGGTCGCCGCGCAGGTCGGCGGCGCGGATGAAGCCGTCGGTCTGTTCAACAGTGCGGCGTCTCGCGCGGGCGGCCTGCTCGCGATGTCGACCCACGCCTCGCTGTACAAGGCGCAGTACGACGCGTTCGCGCAGCTCAACCGCGCAGCGGGTCGCTCGACGCAGAAGAAGTCGTACGGGACGGCTTCCGGTGCAGCGGGCTTCCTCGGAACCAACCTGGCCGCGAAGCTCGCGCTCCAGCCCGAGGACCTGACGCTCTACGGGATCGACGGCACGACGCGGAACAACGTCCGCAACATCGCCACGATGCTGATCTTCGCGGTCAAGGCCTTCAAGATGGGCCTGACCAACTCGGTCGTGCTCCCTGCGATGAACGACGATCCGCACGGCGCCTTCGCCGACGGCAGCGTCAACTCGGTGCCCGGTCAGCTGAAGAAGGTGTTCGACGGGTTCATGACCCACCTCTCCAACACCACCGACGACGTCACGCTGACGACCCTCGCGGACGACATCGTGTTCACGATCGCCGGCGATACGACGAAGAACCCGCTCGACCGCAACGGGTGGCCCGATGGCACCCCCGGCAACACGAACATGATGTTCGTGTATGGCGGCGGTCACTTGAAGACGGGCTGGTTCGGTCGCGTGCTCGCGAACGGCAACGTCGAAGGCTTCGATGCGAACGGCGCGGCGACCGCGTACAACGGTGCCAACACCGCCCGCCTCGCCCTCGCTTCAGTGGCGTACGCGATCGCCAAGCGCGACGAGCGCCTGATCTCGCCCTTCGCGAACGGCATCACGATCAGTGGCAAGCTGGGCAACCCCAAGGACCAGTAGTCACCCAAGGTGCTCGGCGGGCTGCTTTGCGAAGTGCGAAGCAGCCCGTTCTGCGTTTCGGGGTGCTAGGCTACGTCCGTGCGCTCTCCGTTGATCGCGTTGCTTTTGGGCAGCTTGCTGATCGCAGGATGCAAGCGGAACGAGGCCAAGGGCCAGACTGGCTCGGGCACCGGCTCGACGGTCCACACCGAGGGTAACGATACCGAGCGCGAGCAAGCGCGGTTCGATGCCGAGCGTCACCCCGAGAAGGTGATCGAGGCGCTTGGAATCAAGCCGGGTTCCAAGGTCGCCGACGTCGGTGCCGGGTCGGGACTTTTGACGGTGCATCTGGCGCGTGCGGTGAAGCCGAACGGCAAGGTCGTGGCCACCGACATCGACGAAGGCGTGCTCGAGCTCATGCAGTCCCGCCTGCAGGCCGCAGGGTTGGCGGACTACGTCGATCGCAAGGTCGTGGAGGCCGACACGCCCGGCCTGGAGAAGAACGAATACGACGCGATCTTGCTCGCCGAGGTCGACCACTACTTCAGCGATCCCGTGACCTGGCTCCGGACCGCCGCGCAGTCGCTGAAGCCGGGCGGCCGGCTCGTGATCTCGAATCGGATCCACCATCGGGCAAAGTCGATCGCGGCGGCAACCAAAGCCGGGCTCAAGACAGTCTCGGAGTCGACCCCCGTGCCGTCCCACTTCATCGCCGTGTTCATGGTTCCGGAGGGCACCAAGTGAACCGCCGCCTGCTCGGCCTCGCCGCGCTCGCGTGGCTCACCGGCTGCCCCGGCGACGACGCCACCAACGGCGCCGTGCTCTTTCTCGCACCGGATGGCTCGGAGCTTCGCGTTCGCCTGATCGAAGAGCTCCCCCCACCCTATTGAGCACCAGGAGTGGGACCCGGGCGGTCCCTCGAAGCACCGTACGCGCTCCAGGCGAGTGTGCCCGCCGGTAGCTACCACGTGATCTACGACGCGATCATCACGGCCGCCGTCGACGTCACGTTCGAGCTCATCCATCGCCGCGGTAGTGAGGACACCACGCTCGCAACGTGGAGCCAGCACTTCGAGCCGCGCGCGGCTGGCTTCGAGGCGCAGGAATTCGAGATCGATCAGCCCGCACCCGCGATCGACTTTGCCAGCGGCGACCTCTTCATCTACCGCTACAGCGGCGCGAGCTCGACGCTCGAGATGGCGTACATCCCGGTCGGGTTTCCCGAGAGTGAAGGCGGCCGGCAGACCAACATCACCCTGCCCCGCTGAGCGTTATTGGCTGGCTCGCCTCGGCCTCGCTTACAACACCGGCGGCGTCGGGCAGCCGAACACCACGTCGACATCGTCGACCTCGTGCGTGGTCAGCCGCTCGCAGTAGGTGCCGTAGAGCGTCATCGTCCCCGTCGCCGGATCGTAGTCCCAGCCATCGCCGTGGGTCGTGTCGTGCGGCACCAGCTCGGTGTTCTCGTAGAACACGAAGGTCTGCGCCAGATCGGTCGGCGCCGGATCGACCAGGAAGTCGCAGCTGACGATCAGCCCGGCGATCGACTGGAACGCCTGATCGAGCTGAGCCGGCGTGTCGGCCTGGTAGTACTTCGTGGTGCCAGCGAGCGCGGTACCGCCCTTGGTGGCGAGCGTGTTGAGCTCGGCTGCGTCGGTGCCGCTGCCGAAGCCGACGACGAACGTCGGGATGTCGCGGTTGGTGAACAGATCGGCGACCGAGGCTTCGGTGCCGGCGTCGCCGCCGCCGAGGCTGCATCCCGATTGCGCGCCGTCGCTGATGAGC
>JACCYD010000257.1 GCA_013696695.1 Deltaproteobacteria bacterium
GCGTGGGCTTGCTCGCTCGCCGTCGCGACCTCGCCGCTCTCGTCGGCCTGCAGGATCTGGCGCTGCCGCATCCCGCCACCGACGTGCCGATCGAGATCGAGCGCGCGCGGATCCCACCACACGACGGGCGTCGAGCCGGCGCGCGGCACGTGCTGGCCGGGCGCCACCGAGTCCTCGCCGAAGCGCTCGACGTCGGGGCCTCGCGACTGAACGCTGTCTCCACCGAACGCCGGACAGCCCGGCGCCGCGCTGACCGATCGCTTGCGCGCTGGATCCGGATGCGTGACCGGGATCAGCGCCGACAACCAGCTCTCGCGTTCCTCGTCGCCGACCACCGGCATCACCAGGATGTCGCGTGCGCGTGTCGCCGCGACGTAGGCGAGACGCTGGCCTTCCTCGCGATCGCGCTTCAGCACCTCCTCGGCGCGCTCGCGCAGCTCGATCGGCACGCAGCCCGCGAGCGGCTCGAGCCACACACCGCGCGCGCTATCGATGAACCGCGACGGACTCTGCTGCGCGAGCGGTGCTGTCGGATCGCACAGGATCACGATCGGGAACTCGAGCCCCTTCGCCGCGTGTGCGGTCATGATGCGAACACCCTCGGTGGTCTCCTCGACGACCATCGCGTCGGGGGATCCGCGGCGCTCGGCATCGTCCTCGATCCGTTCGACGAACGCGCGGAAGCTGGTGGCGTTGCGCGCCTCGAACCGGCGCGCGAGGTCGAGCACGCGCAGCACGTTCGCGAGCGCTTGCTCGCCGGCGGGCCACATCGCGAAGCCGGCATGGGCGCGCGTCGCGGCGAACAGCCGCGCGACGGTGTCAGCGATCGGGCGGTGATTGCGCTCGTGGTTCAGCTCGCCGAGCAAGCGCAGCGCGCCGGCGACCTCGCGGTGCTCGGGAGGCGCCGCTTCGGGATCGGCCCACGCCAGGGGATACAGACGGCCGACGGCGTGCTTGAACGCGACGAGATCCTCGTCGTGAAACGCGAACAACGGACCGCGCAGCGTCGCATAGACCGACAGCTCGTCATCGGGCCACTCGATCGCGGCGAGCGCTGCGCGGATCGCGATCGCTTCCTCGCGCTCGTGGAACGATCGACCACCGACGAGCACGTGTGGGATCTGGCGCGCCTCGAGCGCACGCACGTACGGCCGCGTCAGATCGGCGCCGTAGCTCGTGAACCGCCGGAACATCAGGCAGATGTCGCGCGTCGCGATCTTGCGGGTGCCGTCCTTGGTGGGGATCGTCCAGCCGCTATGAACCAGCACGTGATCGAGAAACGCCCCGACCGCGTCGGGATACGACTCCTCGATCGCCTTGTTGGTGACATCGCGCTTGCCGTACGGCCGCGGCACCGGTAGCGCGATCAGCGACGGGCGCCCGGCGACGTCAGCGCGCTCCGGCGATAGCGGCACGTAGCGCGCTTGCCCATCGCCCTGCATGACCGGGCCGAACGCGGCGTTGACCGCGGCCTGAAGCGCCGGCACCGCGCGGAAGCTGGTGGAAAGCTCGACGAGCTTCGCACCGCCAGCGAGCAACCGCTGCTTGACCTGCTCGTAGAGCGCGACATCCGCGCGCCGAAACCGATAGATCGCCTGCTTCGGATCGCCGACGACGAACAGCTTGCCGGGTGCGATCCGCTCGGGCGCGTCCCGATCGCCGCACAGCAGCATCAGGATCTCGACCTGGAGCGGATCGGTATCCTGGAATTCATCGACGAAGAACCGCGTGAAGCGCTGCTGATACTCGAGCCGCACGGTGGCGTCGTCGCGCAGGAGATTCCGCGCTCGCTCGAGCAGATCGAAGAAATCGAGCCGCCCGGCTCGCGCCTCGAGCGCGAGGTACGCGTGGACGAGCGGGCGCAGCTCGTCGTGCAAGCACGCGGCGAGGTCGGCCTCGGCGGCCTGACGAACGGCCCCGAGCGTGGCGAGCACCGCATCGCGGCGCGCGACCACCTCGCTGCGCGGCAGGTCATCGGCATAGTTCTTGGTGCGGCCGCTGTAGCGCCACTCCCACCAGCGCGCGACGGCGACCAGCTCGGCCTCGAGCCCGTCGAGATCGCGTAGCGGTGCGCCGCAGGCGCGTGGATCGACCTCCTCGCGCCGCGCGAGATCCGCGAGCCAGCGCTCGATCCTCCCGCACAGCTTCGCCAGCGGATCTTCGCGACGCTGTGCGCGCGACGCCAGCGCACCAAGCCCGGCAAGCTCGTCGAGAGCGCGCTGGATCGCGGCGCCGCGATCGAATGGATCGCGCCGCCACGCACCCTCGAAGTCGCGGCGATTGATCAGCGCCTTGCCGGCCGACCGCAGCTGATCGACCGGGTCGACGCGGCGCAGGATCCGGCGCACGCCCTCGCCGGGCGCCGCCAGCGTGCGCTGGAACCAGGTATCGAACGCCTGCTGGAACATGCGATCTGCTTCGTCTTCGCCGGCGACCTCGAACAGCGGATCGATGCGCGCCTCGATCGGACGCTCGCGCAGGAGATCGGCGCAGAACGAATGGATGGTGCCGATCCGTGCGACCTCGAGCTCAGCGAGTGCGCGCTCGAAGCGCGTCCGCTCGCGGCCGATCGCCGACGTGCTCTTGTTGATCTCGCCGCGGGCGCGCTCGAGCTCGACGCGCAGCCGCAGCTTCATCTCGCCCGCCGCCTTGTCGGTGAACGTGACGGCCACGATCTGCTCGAGCCCGGCGGTGCCGGTGCGAATGGTCTCGATGATGCGCGCGATCATCTCGGTGGTCTTGCCGGTGCCGGCTGCGGCCTCGACGACGAGCGTCGAGTCGAGATCGCGGCGGATCGCGTCGCGTGCGGCGGCGTCGACAAACGTCATCGCATGTCCCTCAGCTTCTGGAGCTGAACCAGCGGCTCGCGCTTGCGCTTCTGCTCGGTGCGAAGCTCCTCGTACGGCCCGCAGATCGTGCGGTAGTCGCAATACGTGCACGCGCCCTTCGAGGGCGCCGCCGGGAAGAACGCCTTTTCGAAGTGGTGGGCGAGGGTCTCGGCGAGGAGCTTCGCTGCATTTCGCGCGACGTCATCGAGCGCGACCGTGACGTCGCGAAACTCGCCGCGGCTGGTGCAGTAGTACAGCCGGCCGGCCTCGACCTCGATGCCAGTGAACAACTTCTCGAGGACGAGCGCGTAGAGCACTGGCTGCAGCGACGTCCCGTTCGCGATCACCGCTTCGGGCTTCACGCGCGCGACGCCGGTCTTGTAGTCGGTGGCGCGCAGCGTGCCGTCGATGCTCTGCTCGACTAGATCGATCGAGCCGCGCAGCGACAGGCCGAGGCCGAGATCGACGGGAGCCGCGACGCTGGCAGGGTCGGTCGCGCCGATGCCACCGCGCTTGTTGTCGGCGAGGCCGAACGCGAGCTCGAAGCGCTGGGGCGTCCACGTCAGATCCTCGGGCATCCGGCGCACCCACTCGCGAAGGTCGGCGCCGATCGCGGCGATGCCGTCATCCCACACGCGATCGATCGCGGGCCACAGGTCATCGCGATACCGCGCCGCGACGCGCGCGAGGACCGCGTCGAGCCGATCGCGAACCCGCTCGAAATCGCGCACCGGCAGCTCGCCCGCTTCGCGCAGCTCCGAGAGCAGCTCGAAGTGGACGTCGTGAACGAGCGACCCGCGCTCGAGGGGCCCGAGCGTCTCGATCGCCTCCGGTTGTTCGCGCGGCTCGAGCCGGACGATCGCGCGCAACGCGAAGCGGTACGGACACTGCGCGAGCTGCTCGAGAGCCGTCGGCGAGAACGAGCGCACGGTGGGAGCGTGCGCCGCGATCGCGGCCTTGCCCTGCTCGGTGCTCGCGATCAGGCCATCCGCGGGCTTCCACGACGCGATCGTCCAGCGTCGCGCGCGAAACCGCAGCGAGCGCGCGAGGTGAGGATTCGCCGCGAGCAGATAGACCGCAGCGCCGGCGGGCGCCTGCTCGTGGGGACGCAGAATTCCATCGAGCAGCGCGAGATCGTGCTCGGCCTCGTCGATCGCGCGCTCGCGATCGGTCGGCGCCGGCCAGCCGATGCGCGCGGCGCCGGTGACGTCCGCCTTCTTGCCGAGCTCGTCGAAGCCGGGCAGGGCGCCCTCCGCGGCTTCGAGCACCTCGAGGCCGTAGAATGACGGCACGCGCGGCCGCCCCTGATCGAGATCGATGCGCGGATACGACAGCACGGCGCGCGTGGTCGCAGCACCGATCGCGAGGCGCAGCGCGAGCCGCTCGTCGGCGACGCGGGCCTCGCGCGTCATCAGCTCGCCGAGCTCACCACGCACACTGTCCAGCAGCAGCGG
>JACCYD010000279.1 GCA_013696695.1 Deltaproteobacteria bacterium
CCGCGGCCGAGCGGCACGAGAGGATCTGCGGTGTGCCAGGCCCACAAGGTCCGGAACGCCTCGGTGCGAACCTTCTGCGCCTCGTCGTCGAGCGCATCGCCGAGCAGGCTCGAAGCGCGCTCTTGCACGGCACTGCCCGGCGTTCCCACGCGCACCAGGATCTGGAGCGCGCGAACGCGAATGTCGTCCTGCGACGTGCGCAACGCGAGCTCGGCGAGATCGAGCTCGGCGTCCGCGCCGCCCGCCGCGGCTGTGCTCGCCAGCGCATCGAAAGCGAAGTTGCGAACATCGCGATCGAGATCGTCGAGCAGCCAGATCAGGCGAGCGCTCAGTCGATCGTCATCGGGCGCCGCCGCGAGCGCGGTGACCAGATTTGCCGTCGCGCCGCGGCGAAGCGTCGGATCCGCCTCGCGTGTCAGCTGCAACACCGCACCGATCGCGCGGGGATCCCCGAGCGCGAGCAGACCCGCTGCGCCGCGAATCGCGGCATCGGCGCTGCGGCACGCGAGCTGCGCGAACAGCGGCTCGAGCTCCTCGTCCTCGAGGGGCGCGCCATCGTCGGCAGGGATCTGGGTCTGGAAGCCGAGCCGTGTGGCGAGCCCGGTCAACTGCTCGGCCAGCGCCGGCATGCGGGCGGTGATCCGCGCCGCGAGTCGCGGGCGCTGTGCGAGCGCGGCGAAGAACGCCGCGGTCCGCACGCCGAGGTCGTCGTCGTCGAACGCATCCGCGACCAGACGCCGCGAGGCGGGATCGACCGCACGCACGACGTAGCCGAGATACAGCATCGCTTCGGCTCGAATGTCGGGATTGCCGCGCGCGATCGCCGTGCGAACGGCGGTGGTCTGATCCGGCGCGACCTCGCACAGTGCGGCGAATGCTCTGCGCCGCACGGTCGGGTGGTTGTCGCGCAGCGCGTCGGCGATCAACCCAGCCGCGATCACACTGCCCTTCGCGAGCGGGATCAGCGCCTCGACCGCACGCACGCGGACATCGTCGAAGCTCGCGGCCAGGCCGGCACGGATCGCCGAGATCGGTTGATCGCGCTCCAGCTCGCGCAGCGCATGGAACGCAGCCCCCCGGAGCTCCGGCTGGTTTGCACCGAGCGCAGCCCTCAGTGCCGGCCGGCTCGCGCGCCGCTGCGAGCGCACCATCGCCTGCGTCGCGGCCACGCGAACTTCCGGCGGACCATTGCCGAGCACGTAGTCGAGCAACACCCGTGCCTCGTCCTCCGCCAGCCGCGACAGCTGGTTGACGATCTCCATCTTCACCTTGACCGCCGCCTTGGCGTCGCGGAGCTGGGCGTCGTAACCGTCGAGCAGCGATCCGATCGCGATCGGATTCCCGCTGGGCTCGACCTCGACGTCGATCGCGAGCGCGGCGACCTTGCGCTGCGTGCTCGCGACCCATAGGCGGCCCCTCCCCTTGTCGAGCTTGGGCACCGGACCCGACAACAGCGCGATCGCGGTGACCGGACCGATGCCGAGCTCGATCGTCTTCGGCCGCCGCGCGCCATCGACGAACCAGCACTTGAGCGCGCCGTCCTCACCGACGGTGAACAACCGGCGCGGCTGCTCGCGGCCGGCATCATCGACGATCACCGGGCCGAGCACGAGGCCGCGCACCGCGGCCTGATGCCCGTGATCGCCGCTGCGATCGTGGGCCTCGACGTCACCGACGATGAAGCACAGCCGCACCGAACCATCGCCGCAGCCGACCACGGCGCGGCCATCACCGACGCACGCGACCGCGCGGATGCCGCCATCACCACCCGGCGAGACCGCGCGAACCTTGCCGTCCTGGATCACGCGCAGCACGCCATCCGCACCACCCGCGATCCACAGCCCCACCGGATCCGCCGCGATCGCGGTGATCGGCCCGTCGGACACGGCGTGCTTCGCGGAAGTCGTCAGGCTCGGCGTGCCGCTCTTGATCGCGAGCGCCAGCAGGTGCACCGCGCCATCGGCGGTGCCGGCCACCAGCGTTCCGGCATCGCCGCGCGCGACCGCTGCGTCCACAGCGAGCGAGCGAATCGATGCGCCGAGCGCGAGCTCCGCGAGCTTGCGCTTGCCGGTGACATCCCACGCGACCAGCGTGCCGTCGTCACCGCCCGCGAACAGCAGCTCGTCGCCTGCGAACGCGAGCGCGAACACCGGGCAGGTCGCGTCGAGCGACCACGCCGCGCCCTTGTCCTCGAGCAGCGACGTGGGCAGCACGTGGATCTGCGACGTGAACACCGCCGCCGCATCGCGCTTGCCCGCGACGGCGACGACCTCGCGGCCGACCGCGATCGCCTCGAGGCGCTCGATCCACGGCCCGGACGTCACGGGCGGAGCTCCGCGTGACGCGCGCGCAACGCGACCAACGCTTGCACGCTCGCCTGCCACTCGCCCTTCGCGGTCGATTCACTGAACTCGCTGAAGATCGGCGCGATCGCCTTCGCGAGCTCGACATCCTCGAGCGCGACATCGCGCATCGCCTCGATCAACCGCCGCTTCGCGATGCTCGCGGGCAACGCGCGCTCCGGCATCGGTCCACCCGCGACCAGCGCATCGCGCTCGCCGATCCGTCCCGGCGGCAACCCGAACAGCACGACGCGAGCGAACTGTCGCAGCGTCACGAGATCCGTGAATCGTTCGGTTCCGATCGCGGCGCCGATCTGCTTGCGCGGCTGATACCCCGCCGGCCACGGCTTCGGCCGGTGGCGATCCCAGAACAGGCGCACCGCGAACAACCGGACGTCGCGCTCCGTCGAGTCCATCAGCCAGGCGAGCCGCTCGGCGCCGCCGACGGTCTCGTACATCCGGCGGATCAACGTCAGCGCGACCTCGCGCGCTGCCTTGTGCTGGCTCTCGGCAAGCCGGAACAGCCGCGGGCCGTCGAGCCACGCCGCCGGCACTTTGCCTGCCCCCGCGACTCCTGTCGCGTCACCCGCGACTCCTGTCGCGAGATCACCTTCCGCGAGCACGCCGAGCAACAGCTGCCCGCCGAGCGCGCGCGGTTCGGGGCGCGCCGATCCTGCGAGCTCGTAGACCAGGTCTTGATCGTTCCAGCGGAGGAATTCTTCCGCAGCGATCGCGACGGCGAGCCGGCGCACGTCGACGCGATCGTCGTCGAGCAGCGGGCGCACGATCGACAACGCGTACGCCGCCGGCGTCAACCGCGGCGTGATGCCGAGCGCGCGCGCCTCGGGCAACCGCTTGCCGAGCTCGGGATGATGCGCCTTGAGGTACGTCGCACCGAAGGCGCGCACCGTCTCCTGCTTGCTCTTGGTCGCCAGCTCCCACAACCGCCGCACACCGGCCTCGGCATTGTTAGCCCGCTCGTGTCCGCCATCGGCGAAGTCGGCGGGCTCGAAGCTCTCGAGCAACATGCGCTGCGCGAACTGCGCGAGGTCGCTCTCCGACGAGCGCGCGAGCTCGAGCAGCCACGAGAGCCCGACGCGGGCCGGCGACACCAACCGGCGATCGCCGAGGAGGCGCAACGCCGTGATGCGCAGTCGTGGCTTCGAGACCAGTGATTTTAGCCATTCGACGTCGAGGTCGGCACCCGCGAGCATCCCGGCGTCGAGCCACCGCGCGACCCAATCGGTGCGATTGCGATCCTCGAACGACTTCTGGATCCACGGGATCCCGATCTCCCGAGCTCCGCGCTTACCGAGCTCGCTGAACGCGCCCTGGATGATCGACCGGAGCTGCCAGTCGTTCGCCATGAATCGCGAATCGTCGAGCAGCGCGGTGAAGTGCGACGCGGGAATCGCGACCCGTGCATCGCTGTAGAACTTGATCATCGCGTTGTACGGATCGGTGCCGCGCGCCGCCGTCGCGACGAATGCCTCGGCATCGATCGCCGACGGCTGGAACGCCGCGAGCTTGGTGGCCGCCCACGGCGCGGCGCTCTGGCCGAGCAGGCGCAGCAGCACGCCGATGCCGAGCTGCTGCGGCGACATCGCTTCGAGCCGCGCGGCCGCGAACTTCGCGACCTCCGGGGCACCACCGCGCGTCGCGAGCTCCACCAGCAGGTCGACGGACAGATCGGGCGCGTGCGAGGCCGCGTACTCGAGCGCGTACGTCCGCGCTTCGGCCGACGGTGATCGCAGGAACCCGAGCACGACGTCGTGCAGGCCGAGCTCCTTCAGCTTGGACTGATGCAGCTCCGGGCTCTCGCGCAGCAGCGA
>JACCYD010000302.1 GCA_013696695.1 Deltaproteobacteria bacterium
GCGACGCCGCGCACGATCTCGCGCGCCTCGCCGATCACGCCGGCGTTTCGCGAAGCCGACGACGCGGCGCCGTTCAAGGTCGCGAACCGGCTGACGCGATCCGACATCAAGTTCCGCACGCCCGCGCCCAAACCCGGCAAGGTGCTGCCGCTCGATCTCGATCCCGACACGCTCAACGCCCCCGCGCTCGAGCCGCCGGCGCTCGCTCTGTCGACCCGCGCGATGCCGCAGTCGATCGCGCTCGAGCTCGACGACGATCTCTCCGACGACGAAGCCGCGAGCGAAGCCGCGTTCGAGCTCGGCGCGACTGCGATCGCGCGCGACCTCGCGATTCACAGCGCGCGATCGGCACCATCGCCACCGGAGGTGTTCGGCGACGACAGTGCGCTCGACCTCGACGGGCTCGGCCCGCCGGTGTCGGAACAGCGCACGTTCGCGCCCGCCTCGATCGCGATGCAGACGATTCCGTCGGGGCTGCATCCGATCCCACGCACCGCCCGTCCTGCACATGTTCCGGCGTTCGTGCCGATCGCCCCGCCCGCGCCGGTCGACATCACGCCGACGCTGCCGCCGGCGATGCGCGCCCTGATCGTCCAGGCCACCGAGCGGGGGGCTTCGGATCTCCATCTGATCGTCGGGCGTCCGCCATGCGTGCGCGTGCTCGGCGAGCTGGTGCCGCTGCGACCCGAGACGCTCGACGCACGCGCGGTCGACGCGCTGGTGATGCCGCTGCTCGATCACCGCGGTCATACTCAGCTCGCCGCTGTGGGCTACAGCGACTTCGCCATCGAGGTCCCCGGTGGTGGCCGGATGCGCAGCAACGTCGCGCGCTGCCAGGGCGGGCTACGCGGCACGTTCCGGATCGCGCGCGCGGTGCCACCCACGCTCGACGAGCTCGGCCTGCCCAAGGAGCTGGCGAAGGTCATCGCCCATCACCAGGGCCTGGTCGTGATCGCCGGACCGAGCGGGCACGGCAAGACCACGACGCTCGCGGCGCTCGTCGATCTGATCAACAGCGCGGCTGCGTTTCACATCATCACCGTCGAGGATCCGATCGAGATCGTGTATCCGCGCAAGGCGGCAGTGGTGTCGCAGCGCGAGGTCGGGCCGCACACGCGAAGCTTTGCAGCCGCCCTCAAGGGCTCGCTGCGCGAGGATCCGGATGTCATCGTGATCGGCGAGCTACGCGATCGCGAGACCGTCGAGATCGCACTGACCGCCGCCGAGACCGGCCACCTCGTGCTGGCGACCATGAGCACGCCGTCGGCGGCCAAGACGATCGACCGGCTGGTCGACATGTTTCCACCCGACGATCAGCAGCAAGTGCGGTCGTCGATCGCCGGTGCGCTGCGCGCGATCGTGTCGCAGCGCTTGCTGCCCGCCGCATCGGGCACGGGCGTGGTGCCCGCCGTCGAGCTGCTGACCGGCGTGTTGCCGCTCGCGAACATGATCCGCGACGACAAGCTGTTCCAGCTCCCCAACCTCATGCAGCGCGGGCGCTCGTTCGGGATGATCCGGTTCGACGACTCGCTGATCGAGCTGGTGCGCAGCGGCAAGATCACGTCCGACGCCGCGCTCGCGGTCGCCGAAAATCGCAAGGAGCTCACGGCGCAGCTCGGGGCGGGCAAGCGATGATCGACACGCTGTTCGACCGGCTCCTCGATCGCGGCGCCTCCGACCTCCACCTGTCGCCCGGTTATCCGCCGATGCTGCGCGTCCGCGGGCAGCTGACGGCCGATGGCGAAGGCGTGCTGTCGTCGTCGCAGATCGAGGCGATGCTGATGACGCTGGTGACGCCCGAGCAGCGCGCGCAGTTTCAGGCCACCGGCGATCTCGACTTCGCACACGCCCACGGCACGCGCGCACGGTTCCGAGCCAACTACCTGCGCAAGCTGACCGGCGTCGGCGCGGTGTTCCGGGCGATCCCGGCGACCATCAAGGGCCTCGACGAGCTCGGCGTGCCCGCCGGCATTCGCAAGCTCGCCGAGTTGCGGGCCGGCCTGGTGCTCGTCACCGGGCCGACCGGCAGCGGCAAGTCGACGACGCTCGCGGCGATGGTCGATCACATCAATCGCACGCGCGCCGGCCACATCCTGACCATCGAGGATCCGGTCGAGTTCGTGCACCAACCGCAGCGCTGCTCGATCACGCACAAGGAGGTCGGCGACCACGTGCCGTCGTTCCTCGACGCGATCCGCAGCGCGGGCCGCGAGAATGCCGACGTCATCCTGGTCGGCGAGCTCCGCGGTGCCGAGACCATGAAGGCCGCGCTCCAGCTCGCGAGCTTCGGGATCTTGATCTACGCGACCGTTCACACCAACTCCGCGGGCTCGACGATCGATCGCTACGTCAACGCGTTTCCCGCCGACCAGCAGCCGCAGATTCGCGGCCTGCTCGCCGATTCGCTGGCCCGGGTGGTCGCGCAGCAGCTGCTGCCTCGCGCTGACGGCACGGGCCGCGTCGCCGCCCACGAGATCCTGATCGGCTCGACGGCGCTTGCCTCGTTGATCCGCGAAGGCAAGACGCAGCAGGTCGCGAGCTTCATCCAGTCGGGATCCGCCGAGGGCATGCAGGGCATGGATGCCACGCTCGAGCGGCTGGTGCGCGAAGGCGCGGTCAGCGCGCAGCACGCACTCGAGAAGGCGCAGGACAAGGAATCCTTCGTGAAGGCCGTCGGGCTCGCGCGCTAACTTTGCTCCAACGCCTACGTAACAGTTTGTCGCGTCTGGTTGGTGTAACCGGCGCGCAATCGAAACGAACTGGCGGGTTCACGTACGGTGCGCGCGGGAGGTCTCATGAAGCGTGCACTGCTCGCGATCGTGATCGTTGCCTGTGGTCCGTCTCCGCGAGACCCGGGTGGTGGCGCCGGCGACGACGACATGCCCGGTGCGTGCGTTCCCGGCGTCAACAAGTGCGTCGGCCACGACATCGTCACGTGCAATCCCGACGGCACGCTCGGCGAGGTCATCACCGCGTGCGGCGACCTCGCGTGCAGCGAGGGACAGTGCCTCACCGAGTGCGCTCTCGCCGCGGCGAGTCGCAGCTATGTCGGCTGCGAGTTCTGGCCGGTCGACCTCGACAACGCGTTCGACGCGCTCGGCGCACCGAACCCGGCGCCGAATTCCTGCACCGCGTACACCACCCCGGGCGGTAGCGTTCCGGCCTTTCACCAGAACGTGAAGGTCTGCGACGACGGCGTCAGTCCGTTCTACCTGTCGACCTGCGACTGGAACGACAGCTGCCCGCAGGGCTACACGTGCCAGGTCCACGACGTCTGCGGCAACGACGGCAAGGGTGCGCCGTTCGCGATCGTCGTCTCGAACCCCGATCCGATGAGGCCTGCGAATGTGACGCTGAGTAACGACGGCGGCATCACGGCGCAGGTGATGGTGCCGCCGCAATCGGTGCAGACGCTGATCCCGAACGACCTCGGCTTCGCCGATCAGTCGCTCGACTTCTCGGGCATCGAGACCAAGGCCTATCACATGGTCTCGGACCACCCGATCATCGCGTACCAGTTCAACCCGCTGAACAACGTCGGCGTGTTCACCAACGACGGCTCGCTGTTGATCCCGGCGAGCGCGTACGACACTAACTACTACGTGCTCACGCACAAGAGCCTCGCGCGACGCCCGCTGCGCAACGACTGGAGCGGCTACCTCACCGTGGTCGCGAACGGTGCCCCGACGACGGTCACCGTGACCGCGACCGCACGCACGCTGCAGGGCACCGGCGTGCCGGCGATGGTGCCGAACCAGCAGGTGACGTTCACGATCGCGCCATTCCAGACGCTGACGCTCGAAGCCGAGGCGCCCGGCGATCTCACCGGCACCAAGGTCGAGTGCACGCCAGCGTGCGGCGTGTTCGCGGGCCACGAGGCGATCAATCTCGATTCCAACGGCACCCACGCGGCGTGCTGCGCCGATCACCTCGAGGACATGGTGTTCCCGGCGTCGACGTGGGGCGCGCACTACATCGTCGCGGCAAGCGCGCCGCGAACGCAACTGACCTGGGACCTCGTACGCGTCGTCGCGCAGAAGTCGAACACGACCCTCTCGATCTTTCCGCAGGTCAACGGTTGCAACCAGACGCTACAGCCCGGCCAGTTCTGCGACTTCTTCACGCAGCAGGACGTCGAGATCGTCGCGACCGAGCCGATCCTCGTCGGGCACTTCCTGACGTCGAATGGTGGGCTCGATGCCGACTCCGGCGATCCGGCGCTATCGTTCGCGATCCCCGTCGCGCAGTACCGCAAGGACTACACGCTCTTGGTGCCTGCAGAGTACGACGCCAACTTCTTCGCGATCACGGTGCCCGCCGGTGGCGGTGCGATGCTGGATGGCATCGACGTTACCGGACAACTCACCAACGTCGGCACCGGCGCATTTCGGGCGGCGCGGATTCCGGTGACTGCAGGCCAGCACCGGCTCGAGTGCACGCTCGGTTGCGGCGTCGAAGCGGAGGGCTGGTCGGAGGCCGTGTCCTATCTCTACGCGGGCGGTCTCAACTTCGAACAGATCGTACTCCAATAGCACCTGCCCGAGTGGGCCCCGCGACGGACCTGCGTGATACACCCACCGTCGACGAGGGCCATATGAAGATTCACGAGTACCAAGGCAAAGATCTGCTCAAGAAGTACGGCGTGCCGGTGCCGTACGGCATTGCCGCGACCAGCGCCAGCGATGCGAAGGCCGCGATCCCGAAGGTTCAGGAGCAAGGCAAGACCGACGTCGTCGTGGTCAAGGCACAGATCCACGCGGGTGGCCGCGGTAAGGGTGGCGGCGTCAAGGTCGCGATGTCGCGCAGCGACGCCGAGACGGCCGTCGACAAGATCTTCGGCATGACCCTGGTGACGCCGCAGACCGGCCCCGAGGGCAAGAAGGTTCAGCGGCTGCTCGTCGAGCAAGGCCTCGCGATCGATCACGAGTACTACCTCGGCATCCTCCTCGACCGCGCCACCGCGCGCGTCACCGTGATGGCCTCGTACGAGGGCGGCATGGACATCGAGGAAGTCGCCGCGAAGCACCCCGAGAAGATCTTCAAGCACGGGATCAATCCGGCCACCGGCTGGCAGGACTGGCAGTCGCGCACGCTCGCGAAGCAGCTCGGCATGACCGGCAAGCTCGCGAGCGAGCTCGGCAAGTTCCTCAAGGCGCTGACGCGCTGCTACGAGGACATGGATTGCTCGATGCTCGAGGTCAACCCGCTGGTGTCCACCAAGGACGGCAGGGTCCTCGCGCTCGACGCCAAGATCAACTTCGACGACAACGCGATGTTCCGGCATCCCGAGCTCGAGGCCTGGCGCGATCCGAACGAAGAGGATGCGTCGGAGATCGAGGCCAAGAAGTGGGACCTCTCGTACATCTCGCTCGACGGCAACATCGGCTGCATGGTCAACGGCGCCGGCCTCGCGATGTCGACGATGGACATCATCAAGTACTACGGCGGCTCGCCGGCGAACTTCTTGGACGTCGGCGGTGGCGCCACCGCGGAGAAGGTCACCGCAGCGTTCAAGATCATCACGACGGATCCGGACGTGAAGGCGATCTTCGTCAACATCTTCGGCGGCATCATGAAGTGCGACACCATCGCGCAAGGCGTGGTCACCGCCGTCAAGGAGACCGGCCTCAAGGTCCCGCTGGTGGTCCGGCTCGAAGGCACCAACGTGGAGCTCGGCAAGAAGATCCTCGCGGACAGCGGGCTCGCGATCGCATCCGCGGCCGACATGGCCGATGGCGCGCAACAAGTCGTCAAGGCTGCCAAGGAGGCCAAGTAACATGAGCGTCCTCGTCGGAAAGAACACGCGTCTCGTCGTCCAGGGCATGTCCGGTTCCGCCGGTGCATTCCACGCGCGCCAGATGGTCGAATACGGCACCAACGTCGTCGCCGGCGTCACGCCCGGCAAGGGCGGCGCGAAGGTCGAGGGCCTCGAGAAGGTCCCGATGTTCGACACCGTCGCCGAATCGGTGGAGCACGCGGGCGCGAACACCACGGTGATCTACGTGCCACCGCCGTTCGCGGCCGATTCGATCCTCGAGGCCGCGGCCGCGGGCATCAAGCTCGTCATCGCGATCACCGAGGGCATCCCGGCGCGCGACATGGTCAAGGTCAAGTACGTCCTCGATCACGACTACCCCGACGTCATCCTCGTCGGACCGAACTGCCCCGGCGTGATCACGCCCGGTGAGTGCAAGGTCGGTATCATGCCGGGCTACATCCACAAGCCGGGCAGCGTCGGCGTGGTGTCGCGCTCCGGTACGCTGACCTACGAGGTCGTCGGCCAGCTGACGAAGCTCGGCCTCGGCCAGTCCACCGCGATCGGCATCGGCGGCGATCCGGTCAAGGGCACCGACTTCATCGATGCGCTGAAGTGGTTCGCGGAGGATTCCGGTACCACGTCGATCTTCATGATCGGCGAGATCGGTGGCGACTCCGAGGAGCGCGCCGCGGAGTTCATCAAGGCGAACGTGAAGAAGCCGGTCGCCGCGTTCATCGGCGGCCAGACCGCACCTCCGGGCAAGCGGATGGGTCACGCCGGCGCGATCATCTCCGGCGGCAAGGGCGCCGCGTCCGACAAGATCGCCGCGCTCAAGGAAGCCGGTATTGCCGTGGCGCCGACGCCCGCCGAGATGGGCACGACGCTCGCGAAGCGTCTGGCGGGCTGAACCGTCGGGTCCGAGCACGCGATCGGACCCGCGGGTAACCACCGCAGCGGCGCGACCACGGCGCAACCTGGTAGACGCGTTACACTTCGGCGAAGTGCCGGAGGTGGGGCAGATCATTGCGGGCAAGTACCGCATCGACCGCGCGATCGGCGCCGGTGGCATGGGTACTGTGGTCGCCGCCACGCACCTGCAGCTCGGCACGCAGCTCGCGCTCAAGTTTCTCAACGAGAAGATCAAGCAATCGGCAAACAGCCTCGAGCGCTTCACGCGCGAGGCGCGTGCATGTGCGCAGCTCAGGAGCGAGCACGTCTGTCGGGTGTCGGACTTCGGGATCGAAGACAACACGCCGTACATCGCGATGGACTTGCTCGCTGGAGTCGATCTCGCGCGGCTGATCCAAGCGGGTCGAGTCGATACCGCGATCGCCGTCGATTTCGTGATCCAGGCATGCACCGGCCTCGCCGAGGCGCACGCCCTCGGCATCGTGCATCGCGATCTCAAGCCGGGAAATCTGTTTCTGACCCGCCGCCCCGACGGCATGCCGCTGATCAAGGTGCTCGACTTCGGCGTCGCGAAGATCCCCGTCGAGGACGACGATCATGCGTTGACCCGGACGGCGCACATCGTCGGTTCGCCCGGCTACATGGCCCCCGAGCAGCTGCGCTCGAGCAAGACCGTCGATCAGCGCGCAGATGTGTGGGCGCTCGGGGTCATCTTGTACGAGCTGATCTCGGCACGCCATCCGTTCTTCGCAGCGGCGATGACCGAGGTCGCGCTCAAGATCGCGATGGACGAACCGGCACCGCTCGTCGAGGCGCCCGAGGCGGTCCGCACGATCGTGATGCGATGTCTCGCCAAGGAGCCCGAGGATCGGTTCCGCGATGTCAACGAGCTCGCCGCGGCACTCGCGCCGTTCGCCCATCACGATCGCGTCGCCGGTGCGGCCGCGATGCGCGCCCTCGTCGAGACCGCGGAGCGTGTCGATCCGATGGCTGCGACGAAGACGTCGAACGAGGGGGCCGAGGCGACCAAGCAGGAAACGGCCGGCCCGACGCGAGTCGAGACGCCGCGCGGGATCCGGCCAGAGTCGACGCAGTACGGGGCCGCTGCGGTGATCGAGCGGCCATCGCGCCGGCGGTACCTCGCGTGGTTCGTCGGCGGCGCGGTGGTAGCCGGCGTAGGGGGCGCGATCATCGCGTCACAGTCCCCCGATCCTGACCAGCCGATCGCAGCCCCCGACGCAGCGCCGATCGCGCTGCTGCCCGACACTGCCACCGCCAACGCGCGCGTGATGCTCGAGATCAAGGTCGCTGGCGTCCCCACCGGAACGATCCTGGTGGACGAGGTGGTGTGGGGAGAAGGCACGCGGCTCTCCGTGCCCGTGATCGCGGGCAAGCACCGGATCGAGGTGCGCGCGGCGAATCGCGAGCCGGTCATCGAGGAGCATGTCCTCACGACCGACAAGTCGATTACCATCACGTTCCTCGCCGGTGTCACCAATCCGTGGAGCCAACCGCGGCGCGATCCGATCGCGGCGTCCGGACGCCCCGCGCGGACGCCAACGCCGCTGCGGGCGCCGGAGCCGGTGACCGCGGGGAGCGACCAACCGCCCGGCCCAGCGAGTACCCCCAAGCCCGGCGATGGGGCTGGTAGCAACCAACCACCCGCGCCAGGATCCGGATCGGGATCGGGGAGCCCGTCGCCAGTACCTTCGGTCACCGTCGATCCGGAGGAGGCGGCCGAAGCGGAGCTCACCGCGTTCCGCGGAACGCTGCTGCGACGCGGCCTGCAGCTCGACGATCTCGGGGTCGACGGCGCGCGCCTTACCAACGAGTTATCGCGCGCGCACCGCGTGAAGGACTGGATCACGGTGCGACACGCCGCCGCCCAGTTGAACGTCATCGCGAACAATCTCAAGATCGATGGGCCGTTGATCTCGGCAAAGCAGGCGCGCCTGACTGCGAAGCTGCAGCGATCGTCCGAAGCGGTGCGCAAATCCTTCGAGCAGCTGATGGCGGAGGTCGTCATCCTGTTCAACGCGGGCGACTTCGCCGGCGCGAATCGCAGGCTCAACATCGCGTTCGACCGGTTCCCCGCCCACAGTCGACCGCCGGAGCGCAATCCG
>JACCYD010000304.1 GCA_013696695.1 Deltaproteobacteria bacterium
CCGACGCCGCGATCAATCTGATCTCGGTGCTTCTCGAATCACCGGATCCGAAAGCGAGCAGACGGATCACCTCCCTGCTGTCGGAGCTCGACGTCAGCGTGCGCGAGATGCCGGAGGTTCGATTCAACGAGGCGATCCATCTCCGGCGGATCGGCGAGCACGCGAAAGCCCGCGCGCTACTCACGATCATCGCCGGTGATCGCAGCACCGAGCTCGGCCGCGTCGCGCGCCAGGTGCTCGCCTCGTGCTGACCGCCATCGAGCCCGGCGTCGCGTTTCTCGCGAAGCGCCGCGACTCCGCCGATGACTATCTGATGCGCGCGAGGGCGCTCGTCGAGCTCGCGGTCAAGCAGCGGCGCTCGAACGGGATGCTCGGCGGAGACCAGGTGATCGACGCGTTGCTCCGGCCGGCAATTCCAGGCGTGCTCGTCGAGGATCACGAGTATCTACCGGGCACGCCGTTTGCCGAGCTGATCAAGGAGCTGCGGATCGGGCCGAGCACGGCAGACCTGCTCGCCGTGCTGCTCGCGTCGGAGACCGATCCGGCGATCGCGCAGTTGCTCGCGCACCTCGGTGCCACCACCGCGCCCACCGTCGACGTGCTGTTCGACATCGTGTACCGTCCGCGAACGATCTCCCACAGCGGCGCGGCGGCGATGCTGCACCGCGATCTCGCCGCGGATGCGCTGCTCCGGCGGCTCAGACTGCTGCAGATCGACGGCACGGACAGCCGTCCGTTCCTGCTCCAGACCGTCCGGATCGCGCCGCGGCTCACTGCGTGGCTCCTCGGCCTGCGCGAAATTGATCCCGAGCTGGCATCGAGTGTCGAGCTGATCGGCCCGGCGCGCGTGGCCGCGCCGCTGCCGGCGGACGTCGTCGAGCTTGCCGTCGATGCGATCCGTAAACGCGATCGCGTGCTCGTGCTACGCGGCGCTCGCGGCAGCGGTCGCGAGCTGGTGATGCGCGCGGCTGCACATCGACTCGGCAAGCGCCTGCTCGTCGTCGACGGTCGCCGCCTGGCCGCTACGAATCTCGTGATCGCTCTGCGCGAAGCGGTGCTACAGCACGCGCTGGTGTTCGTGCGCGATGCCGAGGAGCTGCTCGCGACGCCCGAGGCGAGGCAGTGCTTCTTCGCGGCGATCGGAACCTCGCACGACACGATCGCGATCACCGGCTGGCCGGGTTCGCTCACCCACCCGTCCGTCGAGCTCGCGATCCCGGTGCCCGCGCGCGACGAGCGCCTCGAGCTGTGGCGCGCATTCTTGCCCGCAGCAACGGCGATGACGAAGCGCGAGCTTCGCGAGGTCGCGGGTCTCTACAACCTCGGCGTCGGTGGGATCGCCGATGCCTGCGAGCTGGCACGCGAGCACGCGGGCAGCGCGATGATCACGCGGACGCACATCGCGATCGCCATGCGCCGCTTGTTCGAGACCGACCTCGCCACCGTGGCAACGCGGATCGAGGTGTCGCAGACCTGGGACGATCTCGTGCTGCCGGCCGACGTGCTCGACAGCGTGCGCGGTGCGGTCGATCGCATCGCGTATCGCAACGAGGTGTTCGGCGACTGGGGCTTTGCACGCAAGCTCGGCAAGGGCCTCGGCCTGACGATGCTGTTCTCCGGGCCTCCGGGCACCGGCAAGTCGATGGTGGCCGGCCTGATCGCACGCGAGCTCGGCCTCGACCTCTACGTCATCGACCTCGCGCGGATCACGTCGAAGTGGCTCGGCGAGACCGAGAAGAACCTGGCACGGGCGTTCGATGCCGCCGAGGCAGGTCACGCGATGCTGCTGTTCGACGAGGCGGACAGCATCCTCGGAAAACGCACCGCCGACGTGCGGAGCTCGAACGATCGCAACGCGAACCTCGAGACCAACTTCATCCTCGCGCGCCTCGAGCAGTTTCAAGGCGTGGCGGCGTTCACCACCAACCTCGCGTCAGCGATCGATCCCGCGATCGCCCGCCGGATGTCGGCGATGGTGACGTTCCCGTTCCCCGATCACGAGGCGCGAATCGAGCTGTGGCAGCGCTTGATTCCGGCGGAGGCCCCCGTGTCGCCGGACCTCGATCTCGCGACGCTCGCACAGCGCTTCGAGCTGTCGGGTGGTTTCATCCGCAACGTCGTGTTGCGTGGTGCCTTCCTCGCGGCGCGCGAAGGCGCTCCGATCTCGATGACGCACCTCGAGCGAGCAGCGCAGGCGGAGTACGGTGACCGCGGCGCGCTCAGCACCGGTGGCCGCTTGGTGTGACCAGGCGTTCGGCTATGGTTCCACGGTCTTAGCTTGGCTTGTCGGCGCAGAGTTCGGTGCTTACGTAAAACGCCGTGCCGCCGACAGACAGTCTGCAACACACGGTGTCCAAGCTCGCATCGGCGCTCCAGCGCTCGATCGCGTTCGACAAGGGTTGGGTGGTCCAGAAGTGCCCGCTGTGCGAGGTCGAGCTGCGGTTGCACGAGTCGCGCGCGAAGGACGTCGACGAGCTCGTCCAGGAGCTGTTCGGGTTCTACGACGCGCATCGCTGCACGGCGAAGCCCGACGAGGACATGTATCAACGCGCGGAGCGTGCCTCGGTGCAGCTCGGCGAGAGCGCGCTCGCGCTGGCGAAGCATCCCGAGAACGTCGTGCTCGCCCGGCGTGCGGAGCGCGAGTCGCTGACGCTCGCGGCGTGGGTCGAAGCGTTCGTCAAGCGCGGCTAGCACGGTCGCGCATCCACGCGATCGAGCGCGCGACGATCGCCGTCTGCACGTCCCGGCAATCGACCCCGTTGCCGATCCCAGAG
>JACCYD010000626.1 GCA_013696695.1 Deltaproteobacteria bacterium
TGCCGAAGGTGCGTGCCCCGGCGCGGGCGCCCGCGATGGTCGTGCGCGGCAAGCAGCTGTTCGACTCGGCGGAGCTCGGGTGCCGGGTGTGTCATGACGGCCCGACGTTCAGCGATAACCAGAAGCACAAGCTCACGGGTACGCTGGCCGAGAGCGACACGCCGAGCCTGCTCGGGGTCGCGGCGAGCGCGCCCTACTACCACGACGGGAGTGCGCCGACCCTCGAGTCGCTGCTCCGCGATCGCGGCGCGGTCCATGGCATGTCCGATCTGACCAAGTTGACGGACGCCCAGGTCGCTGATCTGACTGCGTTCCTCGAGACGCTGTAAAAAATCTCCGCGCGGCGTCCACCACCGCCAGGCCTCGGGTATCTAGGCCGCCGGAGGAACCAATGCGCCTTGTCCTTGCTGCGCTGCTGGTCGGATCGGTGATGTTCGCCAGGCCTGCGATCGCCTGCGAAGAGGAGGATCGGCAGCACGATGCCCTGAAGGCGCAGAAGGAGCGCAAACACGCGATGCGCGACGCTCGGCGTGCCCAGCGCGAGGCCATGCGAGAAGCTCGCCGCGCCGCCGACCGGATGCGTCGCGACATGGGGCGCCAGCGCGATCTCGCCCGCCGCGACATGGAGCGAGCTCAGCGGGACATGGAGCGGGCGCAACGCGACCAGCGCGATGCGGCCCGTGCCCAGCGCGATGCTGCCCGCGCACAGCCCCAGCCTGACATGCAGGACAAGGTCGAGAAGCTCCAGCGCAAGCTCGACAAGCTCCGTCAGCGGATGGAGCGGTTCCAGGTGCCACGGGTCGCGCCGACAACGCGCGCACCCATCAAGATCGAGATCCATCCGCTGCCGGACGGCGACACGATGATCGACATCGATGACGGTCAACCGTAGCGAGGTGCTGGGCATCCTGCCTTCGGAGGTCACATGAGACACGTCCTGCTGTTGGTGGCGATGCTTGCCGGTTCCGCCACCGTCGTGATGCCGATCCAGCCCGCGCTGGCTTGCGAAGACGACGACAACGACGACGACAACGACGGCGCGGAAGCGGAGGGCAGCGACGACCATCATGTCGCGCGGCCGGTCGATCCCGATCTCCATCGCCGGCTCGCTCGCCTCGCGCAGCGACTCGACGACCTTCGTCACAAGGTCGATCGCTTGCACGCCGGCAGGATGCGTCCGCTCGCGCCACTGCCGCCGATGCCGCCTCGACCGCCGGTTCCGCCGCGCGCGCCGCATGCGCCCGTGCCGCCGACGCCTCCTGCGCCTCCGGCCGCCCCGCATGCGAGCGGCCTGGATCTCGACTTCGACTTCGATCTCGACATCGACATCCCGGCGATCAACATCGACATCGATATCCCCGACATCGACATCAAGATCCCGGACATCAAGATCCCGAAGATCAAGATCCCGGACATCTCGAAGGCGATCGATGCGTGGGGCGCGGCGAGCGACGACGACAACGATGACGATGACGATGACGATGACACCGAGTGCGATAAGTCCGACGACAGCGACGACGCGTAGCGACTCGACCGTCGACCCGGTGCCTCCTCCTCGGATTCAACCACAGAGGCGCAGAGGTCGCAGAGGCCGGAATCACCAGTGGCCTGGCCCCGATTCCGTGGACATGGTTTCGTGACTCCGAAGGCCAGAGCAGAGTCGGGAACCCGATCCACTAGTCGTTAGAACAGCAACGAATACCCGACGCACGTCGCCGCCGCGGTCGCGCCGAACACCAACAGGTGCACGACGAGACCAGGCCGCGCTTCCGGCGGCGGCGCGGGCAGCGAGACCGGCGCGTGGATCTCCGACAGCTCGCGCTTCGCGGTCTCGAGCCGTTGATCGGCGGCAGACGCCGCGAGCTTGGCCTTCTCGAGCCGAGCGATCTCGTCGATCAACTCGGTCGCACGCGTGGCGCGCGCGGCATCGTCATCGCGATAGCTCACAGCTTGTAGCCCTTCTTGGTGGCGACCTTCTTCGTGGTCTTCATCAGCTCGGTCTGGAGCGACTGCTCCGGCACGCCCGTGTGTTTCGCCTGCTCCGCGGTAAGGAACTTCGTGCGCTCGACTTCGAGCTGGGCGATCTTGCTCTTGAGCGCGGCGCGCTTCGCGGTGTTCGCCGCGACCAGCGCCCGCTTCTCGTCGAGCGACTTGCCACGCAGCTCGGCAGGGAGCTTGTCGTCGGAGGTCTCGGCGAGGACGTTCGAGTTCTTGTCCATCGCGTCGACGAGGTCCCACGACGTGTTGTCGTAGGCCTTCTTGCTCTTGAGCTGCGCGCGCTCGAGCGCCACCTTCGGGCTCATCTTCGCCGAGGACATGTCTGCCTTCGACTGGCGCGCGAACGAGCTCGCTCCCCCGGCGCCGTACGCCATGTACGTCGAGTTGAGCTCGCCGCCGAGGCGGAGGATCTCGTCGTCCTGCGGCGACGGGATGTGCGCGGCGACCCGGTTCTGATCGATCGTCATCAGGTCGGACTTCGCGATCTTCGCGGCGGCTTCCCACGTCGGATGCTTGATGCCGCAGTAGATCAGCTGGACGTTGATGTCCTTCTTCGCGGCCGCCTGCATCGCATCGGTGGCGGTGATCGGGCCCTGATCGAATTCCTCGTTACCGGCGACGAACACGAACTTGAGCGCGCTCGGATCGCTCGACCACTGGAGCTCGGTCGAAGCGACCTGGATCGCCTGGCCGGCGAATTCCGAGCCGCCGTTGGTGAACAGGCCGTGCAGCTTCTCGGACACCATGTCGAGGTCGTCGGTGAACGCCTGGACTTGGCGGATGTAGCCGGTGTTGGGGTCCAACGTGTCATTGCCGTACTCGTAGAGTGCGAGCTGGATCTTCACGCCGCGCGTCTTGCCGTTGACGTCGCGAGTCAGCTTTCCCATCTGATCGACCATGTTCCACAGTTGCGACCGCGCCTGGTTGATCAGGCCGTTCATGCTGCTCGAGGTATCGAGCACGAGCGCGATCTGCACGGTGTCCTGCTGCGTGTCGCGCGGGGCCTGCTCCTGGATCTTGACGGTGGTAACGACCTGCGAGGGCGTCGTGGTTTCGGACTTGTGCCAACCAGCGGCATACGCGACGCCGGCGGCGCCACCGAGGGCAGCGACCAGGGTCAGACTGTGACGGCGCAACCAGCGAGACAGTTTCGGACGGGCTTCAGACATTGTTCCTACCTTCGAGGTGTAGAGGTCAGACCCAGCACCAACCGGTTGGATTGGGTCGCCAATGTCAGGCCTGTGTCAGGCGTCCGCAGCGTTGCCGCAAAAGTGCCGGCGGCGCCCCCAAGCTGCGCGCGTCGACGGTGTCAGCTCGAGGCGCTGGTGTAATTGCGGATCGCCGCGCTCCACACCAGGCGCCCGACCACGAGGAGCGCGAGTGCGCCGCCGATCGTGGCGATCGCGGTGCCCGCATCGAGTTGACCGAGGAGCGCCATCGCCGGATACGTCGTCATCACCGCGACCGGGACGATGAACGTGAACACGATGCGCCACACACCGCGAAACACGTGGACCGGCCACCGCGCGACATCGAAGATCGCGCCGAGCAGGAACGTCAGGTTGTCGAGCCGTACCACCCAGAACGCCGCCGCGGCGCACACGATCCATAGTCCGTACATCGCGATCACGCCGGCGAAGAACAGCAGCGCGCCGACCGCGAGGTCGACCAGCGCAGGTGGCTCACCGCGCAACCAGAACGCGTACGTCGCGAGGGCGATCGCTCCGAGTAGATCGAAGATCTTCCAGGGCTCGAAGCGAGACGCCGAGATCATGACCTGCGCGTCGACCGGCTTGAGCAACACGTAGTCGAACGCACCGCTGCGGATCCGCTCGACGAGATCGATGATCGACGGCGAGATCATGCCTTCGAGGACCGCGCGCAGTCCCATGAAGTACGCCATCAGCACGAGCGCCGATGGCTGATCCCAGCCGGCGACAGTCTCGCGGTCCTGGTAGAGCACGATCAACGGCAGCAGCGTCATGCCCATCGCGGCGAGCGCCATCACACCCTCGATCACGAAGTCGGCGCGATAGGCCATGCCGGCCGCGGCGCTGATCTTGAGCTGGAGAAGGGCCAGGCGGAGGTACTTGATCACGACCCCACCGCCTCGAATCTGCGAATCCCGCGACGCCACACGAACGTCGCGATCAGCAGGGTGCCGATCGCCCAGCCGAGCTGGACGAGCAGCAACATCGCGAGCCGGTCCCCGGGGATTCGCTCGGTCATCAGCTCGACCGGAAACGAGATCATGAAGCGGAACGGCAACCACTCCGCGATGCTCGCGATCGGCTCGGGCAGCATCTTGATCGGCATCAGGTAGCCCGACAGCAGGGTGAACACGATGAAGTAGAGGTTGAACAGGCCCATCGCGCGCGTGATGAAGAACGCGAGGGCGCCGATCGCGAACATCAGCGTGAACGTGATCAGCCACGCGAGCGCGAGCGATGGCAGCAGCACCGCGAGCTGGAGCGGCTCGGTGGTGAGCGAGCTCGCAC
>JACCYD010000341.1 GCA_013696695.1 Deltaproteobacteria bacterium
CTTCGGGCCAAGCGACTCGGCTGACTGAAGACGGTCGGGAGAGATGTCGCTCGAGGCGGCCCGCCTTCGCGCGCTTCGCCGTCTTCGCGCGTGCTAGGTAAACGGGCGCAGCAAGCTCACCGACGCTTCAGCGTCAGCTTGATCACGGCGACCACGAGCACGGTCGCGAACGCGGAGCCACCGCTGGCCGAGCAGCCGCCCTCGTCGCATTGCGACTGGAGCCACTCGTCGTCGATTGCACCCAAATGTGCATCGCAACGCTCGGCGAGTGCCGCGTCGATCGCGCGCGATAACGGCAGCGGCGGTGCGCCGGGGTTGCAAGCAACCTCGAGCTGGTCGGCGTCGATGCGGAAGGCCACGTTGAACGTGTGCATGTCCGGCCGCGCGGGGTTGGGTAGGATCGAGAGGAACAAGCTGTCGCCGGGTCGGGCGTCGGTGTCGAGATACACGGGAAGGGCGAGTGACTCGCCGACCACGATGCCGCCGGGATTGCCGTGAATCGCTTCGACCCGAACAAGGCCGTCGTCGGTCGCCGTCGCGATCACGATCGCGCCGAGGCTCGTCGCGGCAGCGTCGCAGAAGCAGAGGTCGGCCTTGGAGGCGTCGCACGTGTTCGGGTCGAGATCGAACGGCACCAGCAGCAGTGTTCCTCGCGCGGCGGCCGGTTTCTAGATCGCTCGCGGCTGGAGCTAAATTCTGCCGGTTCCTGCCTCGGTCTCCGCACGAGGGCTCGTGCGGCGGCGGCCTCGATCCTGAGCAGGGCTGCTTTACTCGGGATTTGCGGTGGCAGAGCATCGACGCGTGAAGAACCTCTGGACACGACTCGAGAGCTGGGTCACCCGCAACACGAAGCGCTCGCTCGGGCTGCGGCCCGGTGCTTCGGAGCAGGCGATCAAGGCGGCGGAGAAGAAGCTCGGGCTCACGTTCCCACCCGACTTCCGCAGCTCGCTGCTCGCCCACGACGGGCAGACCCCGTCGGACGACGGCTTCCCGTGGCTGCCGGGCTGCGCGCCGCTGGCCTCGCTCAAGACCATCGTCGAGCAGTGGACCGACGAGCAGGTCAACGTCGATGACGAGGATCCCGAGGACTACGACGACAAGATCCGCGGCTTCATGGTGCATCCGCGACGCGTCCCGATCGCCGGCAACCTGTTCTGGGACGGCGATAACACCTACCTCGACCTGATCCCCGCCGCGCAGGGGACCGAGGGGCAGGTCGTGACATTTACCTCCGAGTGCGACATGGACGTGATCGCGCCGAGCTTCCGGCGTGCGCTCGAGCTCTACATCCTGGCGCTCGAGTCCGGTGAGTTCCTGTTCGACGCGAAGCAGGGCGAGGTGCACAAGAAGGGCACGAAGCCCGGCGGTGGCGATGACGACGATGACGACGATGACGACGACGACGACGACGACGACGACGACGACGGCGGCCACCCCGCGGAGATCTTCGCGGAGTGGACCGCGGCCAACGCCACCCGCGCGCTGACCGATACGCCGGTCACCGCGAGCCCGGCCAAGCGGGGGGCCAGCAAGCCGGCCGCTGCGAAGCCGAAGGCCCCGCCGAAGAAGCCTGCCGCGACGAGCTCGAAGGCGCCGAAGCAGCCAGCGAAGAAGCCGGCGAAGAAGAAGCCGGTAGCGAAGCAGACGAAGCCCGCGAAGAAGCCGGCAGCTCGCAACGCTCCGGCGAAGCGGTCCACGAAGCAGCGCTGAGTCGCTCGCCGCGCGCAGCTCAGGCGCGCAACGAGGCATTCGATTCGCCGCATCGACTTCAGGATCTAGATGGAAGCCTTCGATCGCGCGACACTCGAGTCTCCTCTGCCTCTCGACTCGAACGAGTTGCATCGAGCTGGCGCCGCGTTGTACTTCACCGATCTCGTGCTGTGGCGATTCGCCGGTGTGGTTCTCGTGTGCTGGGGATGCGGTCATCCGCCGGCGCCTGATCGAACGATCGCGCCATCGGTGGTCTCTGCGGGTACCGAACACGCCCTTGTCGATGCGTTGGCGGACCTCGACCCGGTTGCGCCGGGCTGGCTCGAAGAGCGCGTTGCAGGGAAGACCACGCCACCGCCTGTCGCTGTGGTCCGGGCGATCGACGCCTTGGTTGCGTGGCGGCGCGCGAACGTCGCCTTCGTTCCACCCTGCCGCAAGGAGCGCGCAAAGCTCGGCCCGGAGCTGGTGTGGCTCGGGTTTGCGGTGACCGCGCTCGCAACCGACTCGCACGATCCAGCCCTCGAGGCGCTCGGTAAGCTCCGGGTCGAGCTCCAGCGGCCGGGCAACACCGGCCTGTCGATGCTTGCCAGTCTCCTCATCGCGTCCGCCATCGTCGATTGGGTGAGCTCTCACCGAGCCGCC
>JACCYD010000349.1 GCA_013696695.1 Deltaproteobacteria bacterium
GCCGCAGCAGCCGCCGACGAGGTTCAGCATGCCCTCGCGTGCGAACGCGCCGAGCACGGACGCCATGTGCTCCGGCGTGTCGTCGTAGCCGCCGAACTCGTTCGGCAACCCGGCGTTCGGATAACACGCGACGGGCATGCCGGCGATCCGTGCGAGCTCCGCGACGTGCGGGCGCATGTCGTCTGCGCCGAGCGCGCAGTTGATCGAGACCGCCAGCAGATTCGCGTGCGAGATCGAGTTGAAGAACGCCTCGACGGTCTGCCCCGACAGCGTGCGACCCGAGCGATCCGGAATCGTCACCGACGCGATCACCGGCACGCGCTTCACTCCCTGCGCGAACAGCTCCTCGAACGCGTACAGCGCCGCCTTGCAGTTGAGCGTGTCGATGTGCGTCTCGGTGAGGATCAGATCGACGCCGCCTTCGATCAGCGCCCGGGCTTGCTCGGCAAAGGCATCGACGAGCTGCCGGAAGGTCACCGCGCGCGCACCCGGGTCGTTGACGTCGGGCGACAGCGATGCGGTCTTGGTGGTCGGGCCGATCGACCCGGCCACCCAGCGCGGCTTGCCGTCCTCCTTCTCCGCGCGCTCGGCGGCGCGACGGGCGACCCGGGCTGCGGCGAGGTTGAGGTCGCGCACGATCACCGGCGACTCGAGCCCGTAATCGGCGAGCGCGAGCGAGGTCGCGGTGAACGTATTGGTCTCGACGATGTCGGCGCCGGCGCGCAAGAACTGGAAGTGAATCTCCTCGATCGCCGCCGGCTTGGTCAGCACCAGCAGGTCGTTACAGCCCTTGAGCGGGTGCGTGTGATCGCGGAACCGGTCGCCGCGCCACACCGCCTCGTCCGCGAGCTCGAGGCCTTGCACCATCGTGCCCATCGCGCCGTCGAGTACGACGATGCGCTGTTGCGCCACGTCGAGGAGGCGTTCGATCGACATCCCGGCGTGATTACCACCCTTTGCAAACCGGCGCCAAAGCCCCACAACGGATCTGCGCGGCTCCCCGGAGGTTTGGTATCGTAGGCCGTGCACATGCGCTGGTTGGCCGCGTATGGCTGCGTGATCGGAGGGTGTTTCTCACCGGCCCCGCCGATCGGGTTGCCCTGCGGCGATGGCCTGTCGTGTCCGGCAGGTCAGACCTGCGACATCATCTCGAACGAGTGCGGTTTGGAGAGCGAGGCGTCGATCCTGCGCGACGACACCGCCGCCGATTTCGCGATGGCCGGGGCCGACACGTCCCAGGTCGCGATCGAATCCCAGGGCTTCGTCGGTCCGATCCCGTACGTCACCGGCGCCGTCCGGCTCTCCGGCTACGACGGGTTGCTGCTGCCGGACCTCGGCGCGGCCTCGTTCGATGCGATCATCGCGAATCCGAAAACCGGCACGACGTTCGCGCGCAGCTCGCGGATCCTGTTCGGAGCCTCGAACCCACCAGGCCTCGGGATCGCGGATCCCGATAACGCCACGATCACCATCGAAGGTGAGATCGATCTCGACGCGATCGGCGCGTGGCGGTTCCAGCTGACCGCCAACGATCGGGGCTTCTTCGAGATCGCGCGGCCCGGCAGCGACGCCTTCGAGCGCATCGTCGAGGATGTCGACACCGGCACGAGCAGCACGTTCGTCTCGGACGCGACGGGCTGGCACAAGTTCCGCGCGGCGTTCCAGGACGCCGCGAGCTTCTTCGACTTCGAGCTCCTCTACGACCCGCCGAATGTCTCGGGCAACGGGCTCCGCGAGGTCCCGAGCGACTTCCTCCGCGCGCCGGCGACCGACGTCTCGGGGTTGCTGGTCGACGGCTTCGAGCACGCGAATCTGCTGTTCCACCGCGGGGCGATCGTGAGTGGCGATCCGCTGACCGACGTCACCTTGCCCATGGACCCGCTCGGCCTTCCGGTCGGCATCGGCGCCTTCTCGCTCCGGTGGAGCGGTCAGGTCCTGGTCGACGACGACGGCGACTACACGTTCGCGCTCGACACCTTCGGCGGGCACCGCCTGTGGATCGACGGCGTGCTGGTGGCCGACGCGTTCTCGTTCGCCGCCGCGCAATCCACGACCGAGCCGGTCACGTTGCGCGCGGGCTGGCACGATGTGGTGCTCGACCTCAACAAGGACGGTGGCACCACCGGCCGGCTCGCGTTCAGCGTGACGAGCGGCCAGTTCCCCAACGGCGTGATCCCCGCCGATCACCTTCGCCCGGTGCCCGGGCGCGTCGCGCGCTTCCTCAGCGACCGCAACACCACGGCGCTTGCGATTCCGGACGGCAACGGCACGTCGGCGGTTCGCAGCCTGACCCTCGACCTGCCGGCGAGCCTTGCCACCACGCAGGAGATTCGCGGCGGGATCGACGTCGAGGCCGCCAACCTCGCCACGATCTCGCTGGTGATCAATCCGCCGGCGGGGGCCAACGTCGTGGTCGCCGACTTCGGCTCGATGAGTGGCACGGGCACCAGGTTCCACCACGTGCTGCTCGCTCCCTCGAACCTCGGCACGTTCTGGCAGTTCCTCGGCACCGACAACCTGCTCGACTTGCAGACCGGCAGCATCCTCAGCGTCCACCTCACCGTGGTCTACGACGGCAGCATCGCTCCATTCGCCACGGCGTATCGCTACGAGTCGGCGGTACGCGAGCTCGGAGATGCCGTCGCATTCGAGCGCATCGCGTGGACCACGCGTCAGGCCGCGGATGACGCCGCCGTCGTCGTCAAGCTGCGGACCTGCGACACCGAGGAAGCGTGTGCCGAGGAGCCTTACACCGCGGTGGAAAACACGGGTGTGCCGGGGGTCGAGCCGCGGCGGTTCGTCCAATACGCGGTCGAGATGACCAGCAGCGGCGACGTGCCAACGGCGCTCGACGCGATCGAGCTGCGCTACTTCGTCCGCGGCGCGCCCGGGCAGTGACCCACACACGGGCATGACCACCAGGCCGTTCCGCCGGCTGGCGGTCCTCTGTTATCGTGGATCGTGGGCCGATTCTGCCAGGCGATGCTGTGTGCCATCGCGGGTGCCGGCTGCTTCTCGCCGACCGCACCGGTCGGGCTGCCGTGCACTGCGGACAACGAGTGCCCCGACGGTCAGACCTGCGACATCATCACGCGCGAGTGCGGCGGCGAATCCGATACCACCGCGCTGCGCGACGATTCGTTCGAAGACTTCACCGCCGCGGGCGCGTATCTCGACGAGGTCAGCGTGGAGCAGGGCGGCTTCGTCGGGCCGATCGGATACTTCACCGGCGGCCTCAAGGTGACCGGGATCAACGGCGAGTTCGCGAATGCGTCGACGACGACCTTCGATCAGGTGATGGCGATGCCGATCGCCGGGACCGGCATCGTGCGCTCGCTCGACATCGACTACGACCAGGGGACTCCGATCGGAGTCGGCACCACCGCCGTGGACGATGTCTCCGTCGCGCTCGAAGGAGAGCTCGACTTCACGTCTGCCGGCGCGTGGCAACTCGACCTGTTCTGCGACGACGACGGCTTCCTCGACATCGCCGCGCCGGGCAGCGACTTCGAGCGCGTGCTCGACTGTGCGTTTCCGACCACCGCGAACGCGACCTACACGGTCGCGTCGCCCGGATGGCACCGGATTCGCGGGGCGTTCTCCGACAGCGGCGGCATGGGCATGCAGTATCGGCTGCGCCTGAACGATCCGACGGTGTCGGGTGGCTCGTCGGTACCGGTGGGCGATCGGATGCGCGTGCGTGCGGACAACCTGCCGGGCCTCGTGATCGATGGTTTCGATCAACCATTCACGATCGACTATCGAGGCTCGACGATCGTCGCGTCGCCCGATCAGGACTACGGCACGGACCCGTACGCGATCGTGATCGGCATCGGCGCGTACACGCTCCGCACATCGGGCCAGCTACTGATCGATACCGAAGGTGACTACACGTTCCAGATCGATTCGGTGCACGGCCATCGCGCGTGGCTCGACAACGCCGAGATCGCTAACAGCATGAGCGCCGGTCCCGAGATCACGGTGACGTCTGCGGTGCACCTGGTGCCCGGGTGGCACGACTTCGTGATCGACGTCCACAAGAACGGCGGCAGCGGCAATCCGAGGCTGGCGTTCACGATTGCGTCGGGGCCCGGTGGTGCGCGCCCGATCGCCACGGATCACGTCCGCGCGATCGTCGGCCGCGCGCAGCGGTTCGCCACCGGCCGCAACACCACACCGGTCCCGATCGCCGAGGGCGGTATCGGTAGTCGCTCGCTGTTCCTCGAGCGCCCGGCCGGCTTCGTTCCCGAGATCATCGACGTCGGCTTCGATCTCGATCACGGCGCGCTGCCCACGCTCTCGGTGACGCTCGATCCACCGAACGGCGCGGCCACGACGCTGGTCGCGGTCGGCGATCTGCCGACAGCTACCGTTCCGCTCTACGTGATCCGCACGATGCCGGCGGCGACGGGTGGCGCGGACTGGACGTTCACGGTCACCGATGGCAACGGCGCCGACGGCCAGACTGGTGCGCTGCTGATGGCCGCGATCACGATGACCGGCGATGGCGGCAGCGCGCCGTTTCCCACTGCGTTCCGCTACGTCTCCGCCCCGCGCGAGCTGCCGGAGATCGTCGCGTTCGGCACCGTGCGCTGGGCGCTCCGGCAGGCAGCGGATCCGAGCGTGGCCAAGGTGTCGGTGCGCAGCTGCGACGACGCCACCGCCTGCGAGACCGAGACGTTTACCGAGGTCACGTTCGACGCCGTGCCGAGCATCGCGCCGCGCCGGTTCGTGCAGTACGCGGTCGAGCTCGCGACCGATGGCGACGTTCCGACTGCGCTCGACGCGATCGAGATCAACTACATCGCTCGGCTCTGAACATCGAGTACAGTGCGCGGCGATGCCAGCACAGATCCTCGACTCGATTCTCGACGCCGTCGGTCACACGCCGATGGTGCGGCTCCACAGCGTGACGAAGGGGATCGACTGCGAGGTCCTCGCGAAGTGCGAGTTCATGAATCCCGGCGGCAGCGTGAAGGACCGCATCGGTGTCCGCATGCTGCTCGACGCCGAGAAGTCGGGCCGCATCAAGCCGGGCGATACGCTGATCGAGCCGACGTCCGGTAACACCGGCATCGGCATCGCGATGGCGGCCGCCGCGCGCGGCTACCGCGTGATCATCACGCTCCCCGAGAAGATGTCGCAGGAGAAGCAGGTGGTGCTCGAGGCGCTCGGCGCCGAGATCATTCGCACGCCCACCGAAGCGGCGTGGGATTCCCCCGAGAGCCACATCGGCGTCGCGCGCCGGCTCAAGGAAGTGATTCCTAACTCTCACATCCTCGATCAGTACTCGAAC
>JACCYD010000351.1 GCA_013696695.1 Deltaproteobacteria bacterium
GGTGCGGCACGGCGATCACCGGTGCAGCGGCGGCGAGGGCGGTGAAGCGATCGCGCGCGGGTTTGGTGAGGAGCGTGTCGTCGTCGACGAGGAGTAGATCGAACGCGGAGAGCGTGAGCGATTGCCCTCCGGCCTTGAGCTTCATGGTGTCCTGGAACGGTAGCGGGCGGCCGTCGGCGCGATAGGCGATCGCCTCGGCATCGAGAATCAGTCGGCGCGCGGGGAGCTCGCGCACGATGTCGAGGAGCGGACCGACCTCCTTGGTGACGTCGTTGAGCGCGCGCGAATAGGCGCGCACGAGGTCGCCGTCCTTGTGGAGCTGGAGGCGGAAGCCATCGAGCTTGAGCTCGAATGACATCGGCGTCTCCGGGAACTCGGCGAGCGCGGCGGTGGCGTCGTCGGCGGTCTGCGCGAGCATCGGCAGGATCGGGCGAAACAACGTGAGGCCGAACGTGTGTACGGCGGTGGCATCGGCGAGCACCGCCGCGGCAACAACGCCGATCTCACCGGCGAGCATGTATGCGGTGCGGACGGTCTTGGGCGACAGCTCGCACGCCATCGCGATCGCGTCGACGACCAGCGCATCGAGCGCACCCTGGCGAAGCTCGCCGACGACGACCGCGGAAAGGAAGCCTTGCTCGACCTCGGTGGCGAGGGCGAACAGCTCGCCGAGCGTCTGCTTGCGCGCGAGGTTCGAGCCGGTCCCGGAGAGCTCCGCGATCGCGGCGAACCGGCGATCGACATCGGTGATCGCGAGCGTCGGCGTCGCGGCCGGCGGGATCGAGCCGCGGAGCTCGCCCACCGTGGCGTAGCCGATGCCGGTCTTGTAGCCGAGCTCGCCCGCGAGATAGCGCGCGACGGGAGCGCGCTCGTCGGCCGGGACGTGGCGCAGGAGTGCGGCGAGGAGCGCGACCTTCTTCTTGCGCGAAGCCGAGCCAGCGATGTCAAGGCTCGTGCGGGCAACCCGATCGAGAAGCACGGCGGAAAGCTAGCCGACGGTGTGAAGTGCCGCACGTGTGAACATCGACTTCGCTCCTCCCCTTAACCAGTTCCATCCGAGTAGCGTCCTCGCTCAAAGGAGATTGAATGCGTAATCCATGGAAGGTCACTTCGCTCGCCCTCGTTGCCGTGCTCGCCGCGGTGATCGGTAACAGCGCCATCAACTCGGCAGACGCCGAGCCCCAGCCGAAGATGAAGTCGGCGCTCAACCACCTCGAGTCGGCGCTGTCCGATCTCCAGAGCGCGACCGCTGACAAGGGCGGCCACCGCGCACGCGCGATCGACGCCACCAAGAACGCGATCGACCAGACGAGGAAGGGCATCGCGTTCGACAACAAGAACCCGAGGAAGTAGCGAGCACGCCGGTTTTTCTGCGCAAAAAAAGACGGCCCTGGCGAGCGCCAAGGCCGTCGTCGTACGAGGAGCCTGTAATCAGGGGCCTCGCAAACTGGTGTCGCGTTACTTCGCGTTGACCTCGAGGGTCCAGCCGTTGAGCGTGCCGACGTCGGCCGACGCGGTGTCCTGGACGACGAGCTTCCAGCCGCCGCGCAGTGCCTGACCGTCGAGGCCGGTGACCGTGAAGGTCTGCTTGAGGTCGTCGGCTCCGCCGCCGTCGCCGTTGAACAGCACCTTGGTGGTCGTGCCCTTGACGAGCGAGACCTTGAGGTCGCCGCGGAACGAGTGCGTGATGTCGACCGTCACCTTGACGTCGGCGACCGTGCCGTCCTGCGCGACATCGATCGTGTTGGCAACTTCGCCTTCGTCGGGAATCGCCGCGTTCGGCGTCGCCGAGAACGTGTGGGCGGTGCCGCCGCCGCTGCACGCGGGGTGCATCAAGCAGTCGGCGTCGGCGCAGTTCGCCTGGCCGTCACCGTCTTCGTCGCCACCCGCGTCGCAAACTTCACGCGCCGTGTCGAGCGTCGGGATCTCGGCGCTGACGGCCGAGCCCTGCTCGTGGACGTACTTGTACGAGAGCCAGCCGTAGCCCGCGCCCGTCGGGTGCTCGATGC
>JACCYD010000358.1 GCA_013696695.1 Deltaproteobacteria bacterium
CCTCGAGCACGCTGCTGTCTCTACGCACTGGCGCCGGAGCGAACCCCGTCGAGTGCGGTCCAGCGATCGCGGTGAGCGGGATCGAGGGCGGACCGGGCGGTTCATTCATCGGTCGTGGCGGAGCCGGCGGAATCGCGGCCAAGATGACGCTGCCGCCGGCCTTCCATGGCGGGTGTCCCGGCGGCAATGCGGAGACGGCACTCGCAGGGCCCGGTGGTGGCGCGCTGTATCTGATCGCGGAGCAGTCCGTCGTGATCGACGGAACGATCAACGCGTCGGGTGCTGGTGCACGAGGTGGCTCCGGCAGCGACGGTGGCGCCGGTGGCGGCGCAGGCGGCTTCATCGCGTTCGACACTCCGGCAGTCACCCTCGGCGCGAGCGCCCTGGTGTTCGCGACCGGCGGTGGCGGCGGTGGCGGCGGATCCCTCTTGCAACCCGGCACCGCGGGCGCCGACCCGAGCTCGAACCGCCCGACCGCGCTTGGCGGTATGGCATCGAACGGCGGAGGCGCTGGAGGCGATGGTGGCGTCGTGCTCGATGGCGAAGCCGGCTCGGGGCCACTCAGCGCAGGCGGGGGTGGCGGCGGTGGTGGTGGTGGTACCGGCCTGATCCAGTTCATCCGCGTGGCCGGGTCCGCGTGCGGGCAGCGATGCCTGCCTCCGCTCTCTGATTAGGTCAGGCGTCGGCCCAGTTATCGGCGATGCCGATGTCGACCTCGAGCGGCACGGCGAGCTGATACACGCGCTCCATCTCGTCCTTCAGCGCGGCGCCAACTTCCTCGGCGATCTTCGGCGGCGCCGCGAACACCAGCTCGTCGTGGACGGTGAGCAGCATCTGCACCGGCCAGCGCTCCTTCTCGATCCGCTTCGTGGTGGCGATCATCGCGAGCTTGATGATGTCCGCGCCCGCGCCCTGCATCGGCGTGTTCTGCGCGACGCGCTCCGCGGCGTGCCGTGCCTGCGGGCTCTTGGACATCAAGTTCGGAATCGGCCGCCACCGCCCGAGCAACGTGCGCGCCCCACCCTGCGCACGCGCGAGCGTGACGATGTCGTCCATGAACTTGTGGATCGTGGGAAAGCGCTGGAAGTAGCGCTTCGAATACTCGGCGGCCTGCGTGCGGCTGATCTCGAGCGTGCGCGCGAGACCGAAATCGGACTGGCCGTACGACAGGCCGTAGTTGACCGCCTTCGCGATCCGGCGCTGATCCTTGGTGACCTCTTCGCGCGGCACCTCGAACACCTCGGCGGCGGTCTCGGTGTGGATGTCGATCTTGTCGCGGAACGCGGTGCTCATCTTCGGATCACCCGACAGGTGAGCGAGGATCCGCAGCTCGATCTGGGAGTAATCAGCGGCGATCAACACGTGGCCCGGTGGGGCGATGAAGCCGCGCCGGATCTGCTGGCCGAGCTTGGTGCGGATCGGGATGTTCTGAAGATTCGGATCCTGTGACGAGATCCGCCCGGTCTCCGCGACCACCTGGTTGAACGAGGTGTGGATGCGGCCGGTCTTCGGGTTGACCAGCGGCGGCAGCGCATCGAGGTACGTGCCCTTGAGCTTGCTGATCTCGCGGTGCTCGAGGATCGGCGCGATCACCGCGTGCTGGTTGATCCGTTCCTCGAGGACTTCGGCCTCTGTCGACCAGCCGAGCTTGGTGCGGCGCACGCCTTTGGTCTCGAGGCCGAGCTTGTCGAACAACAGCTCGCCGAGCTGCTTCGGCGAGGCGATGTTGAACTCCTGCCCGGCGGCCTTGAAGATGAGCTCCTCGAGCTCGGCGAGCTTCGCGGCGACCTCGGCACCGAGCTTCTTGAAGTGCGGGACGTCGATGTGGATGCCGCGGCGCTCGATGTCGGCGAGCAGCCGTGCGACCGGCAGCTCGAGATCGCGATACAGCGGCAGCAGCTGACTCTGCTCGAGGCGCGACGGCAATTGCTCCGAGATCGCGAGCACCGCGTGCGTGATCGCGCCGGCCCACGGCGCCGCGCGCTCGACGGCGACGCCTTCGAGGCTGACCTTCGCTTTGCCGGCGATGGTGGCGCGCGTGGGCAGCAACACACCGCCGAGCCGCTGCGCCATCGCCTCGCCGGGCTCGGACTCCGCCGTGCAATCGAGCAAGAAGCCCGCGAGCATGGTGTCCTCGACGATGCCCACAACCTCGAGGCCGCGATCGAGGAACGCGCGCGTCAGCGTCTTCGCATCGTGGGTGACCTTCGCGATCGCGGGATCCACGAGCAGCGCGTTGATCGGCTCCAGATCGCTCGGGACCGGCGGCGTGGGCGCACCGATGTAGCGATGGCCGACCGGGATGTACGCCGGCGCCTGCCCGGGCACCGCGATCACGATCGCGACCAGCCCGGCGGTGTCACTACGCGTCGGATCGAGCTCGATCGTGATCGCGAACTTCTTGGCCGCGCGCGCCGCGGCCGCGAGCTCGGCGATCGCTTCGGGACGCAGCGTGATCTTGGTGTCCGGGGCC
>JACCYD010000362.1 GCA_013696695.1 Deltaproteobacteria bacterium
CGCCTGGGACGTGGGCTCGGTCTCGGGCGCCTTCGATCCGAGAGCGTCGCTCGACTACGATCGCGTCGCGGCGGCGATCGTCCGGCTGCACCCGTTCACCACTCCGCCGGGGAGCCTGCGATGACGCGTCCGAGTTGCGTCGTGCTCGCGCTACTCGCTGCGTGCGGTCCCGAGCTCACGATCCACGAACGCACCGCGCCGATCCGCGTCACCGTGAACAAGCAAGCCTCTCGCCCCGAGCTCCGGATCGCCGCGCGATTCGTCGCGACGAACAGCGTCGAGCTCGTTGCAAAACACGCCACCGAAGTCCGCATCTCGCGCGTGGTCCACTACGGGTCGACCACGTTCGAGATGGGCTCGTGGAACCCGATCATCGAGATCCTGGAGATCCCGGCTGGGCTCTTCATCCTGCTGTTTCCGGGCTTCTGGAGTGGGCCGTACAAGACGACGAACACCAGCACGCGAAAGGCCGAGGTGCACAACACTTGGCTCGTTGCTCTGCTAAATCCGTTTCAGACGACGATCAAGTACCGCATCCGCACGAAGCCGACTTCCGACGCGAGCCGGTTCCTGGATCCGCCTGTGATCCGCGAGCTCGAGATGCGGCTGCCCGTGCCCGGGCTCGTGATCGCGTTTCGCGCACTCGACGAGGGCGAGCGCGCGGTCGCCCACGGCGTCGTGACAACCGACCAGTTCGGGCGCGCCACGATCGCGGACCTGCCGGGCGCCGTCGCGCTCGAAGTGACGGTTCGAGACGTGTCCACCGTGATCGCGATCGATCCGGAGGTGCCGAAGTGATCCGATTTCTGATCGCCGTCGTGGTGTTTGGCTCCCCGGGCTGCGCGACGGCTGGCGCTACTGGCCGAAGACGACGACGTACACCTGCGAACGGCCGGTCTCCGTGGAGGTCCGCTCGGAGCCAGACGGCGCGGAGGCGCCGCTCGGATCGTACCGCTGCACCCGGTCACTCCGATCGTTCCGATAGAACGGCAGTGAGGCTGTCGCGAGGGTTCGCTCACGCGTGCAGCTTGACCACGGCGTCGAGCAGATCCTCCGACCTAAACGGCTTCTGGAGAAAGCCCGCCGGCGGTTGCTCGAGCTGCGCCGCACGGCTGCGCTCGTATCCGCTCATCAAGATCACGCGCACGTCGGCCCGGATCGACCGCAGCTCGCGCATCACGTCGACACCGCCGAGCCGCGGCATCGTCATGTCGAGCAGCACGCCGACGAACATGTCGGGCTCGCGACGGAACGCCTCGATCGCTTCCTGCCCGGTGTGCGCGGTGGCGACCACATAGCCTTCGAGCTCGAGGATCTCTTTCACCGCGATCAGCACGATCGGCTCGTCGTCGACGACGAGGAGCCGACGCTCGGGAATCACCGTCTGATCGACCGAGGCATCGGCGGTGCCGACCGGAAAGTGCACGCTGCACGTCGTGCCTGCGGCGGGAGATGAACGCACGAGGATCGCTCCGCCGTGCGATCGGACGATGCCGAGCACCGCCGCCAATCCGAGGCCGCGCCCGACCACCTTCGTCGAGAAGAACGGGTCGAACATGCGCGCGATCGTGTCGGAGTCCATGCCGCATCCGGTGTCGGTGACCTCGACGTGCACGTAGCGTCCCGGTCGCGGCGGCTGCTTCGTGCAATCGGCCTCGAGCTCGCGCGCACTCAGATCGCGCACACCGGTCGCGACCGTGATCGTGCCCTCCGCACCCTCGAGTGCATCCGCCGCATTGGTGATCAGATTCATCACGACCTGGCGCAATTGGGTCGGATCCGCGGCGATCGCCGGCACCCGGCTCGCGAGCTCGGTCTTCACCGTCGCGTTCTTGTTCACCGACGCCAGCATCAGCTGCGCGAGCTCGTGGACGACGTCGGTCAGGTTGATCCGCTCGACCGTGACCTCGCCGCGCCCCGCATACGCGAGCATCTGCCGGCAGAGCTCCGCAGCGCGCATCGCCGCCACGCGGATCTGCTCGATCGAGCCGGCGGCCGGCGAGCTGGTTCCGAGCTTGCGCGACGCGATATCCGCGTTCGTCAGCACCCCGACGAGTAGATTGTTGAAGTCGTGCGCGATCCCGCCGGCTAGCAGCCCCAAGCTCTCGAGCTTCTGTGCGTGCAGCATCTGCGCCTCGAGCGCGCGCCTCGCGTCATCCGCCAGCTTGACGGCGGTGATGTCGGTCGCGACACCGAGCACGTGCCGCGCGACGCCGTCGGCATCGACCACCGGCCGCTTGATCGTCTGGAGGTAGCGAACGTTGCCCTTCGAGTCGGTGATCACCTCGAGCGGGATCAGCTTCTCTTGCAGGCTGTCCATCACCTCGAGATCGTCGGCGCGGAAGTGCGCGACCTCCTCAACGTTCGAGTTGAAGTCCGCATCGGTCTTGCCGACCAAGCTCTCGACCGTCGTTCCGTACGCCTCGGCGATCGCCTCGTTGACCAGCGTGAACCTCCCCTGTCGATCCTTCACAAAAATGAAGTGAGGATTGATGTCGATCACCTGCCTCAAGAACCCACTCGACGCGTCCACGCCGCGACTCTATACCCCGCCTGTTCGCTGGGGCTGTTCGCGGAGCGCGGTGGTCCCGTCCCGCGCACTTTGAAATTCCGAGGTGCTCCCCTCCTCGCGGCGAGGTGTGCTATGACCGGCTCCCTCACTCGGAGCCATAGCCAAGTGGTAAGGCAGTGGTCTGCAAAACCACCATTCCCCAGTTCAAATCTGGGTGGCTCCTCCAGAAACCCCGCGGCGACGCGGGGTTTTTCGTTGGTGGTCTATACAAAGTGCACCACGTCGCGACCGCCGATGACGTGGTGGCGCGGAAGACCGCGTCAGTCACCGGTAAGGCTGAAGGATCATTCGAGTGCGCTCGCAAGAACGGAGAGCAAGCTTCACGGTGACGCTACGCCGCGATGAGACCACGTGGTCGACGTCCTCGAAGTAGCGCGACCAGTACGCATCGAGCTCGTGCCGCTGCGGCAAGTCGATCATGGATTCCAGGGTGGTCGTGGTGGTTTGGTTCACGGTAGACGTGCGGGTTCTGTACTCGGTGAGGTTAGTCCAAAGCGCTATCTCGACGCCCGCGTTCGAGCGGATGTCGTCTGCCAGGCGCCAACCCGAGATGGGCCTCACCGTTCTCCGCGCCAGGGTACTAGACCGACCGGTCTGTTCGCGATACACCGACTCTAGACCGAACGGTCTATTCAGCAATTCTTCGAGGAGGACCGCCATGCGCGTGAGCAAGCAGGATGTGGACGTGAAACTTGAAATCCCGGGCGCGATCGTTCGCCAGCACCTCGACTTTGGTGATGCGAACGGACTCGGCAAGATCAGCGCCGAGTACTTCACGTTGGCCGCAGGCGTCGATACGACGCCGCTGTTCCAGGGTCTCGACGGCAACGCGTGTCAGTGCCCTCACTGGGGCTACGTGCTGAAGGGCGTCATCACGACGACCGACGCGGCGGGAACGCAGGAGACGGTCACCGCGAGTGATCTGTTCCACTGGCCCGCGGGCCACAACGTTCGCGTGACCGAGGACGCCGAGATCATCATGTTCAGTCCGCAGCAGCAGCACACGCACGTGATCGATCACATGCGCGAGAAGGTCCGCGGTTAGCGACCGCGCACGAGCGTTCGGCGCTTCGCCGGCGTGCGTTGAGGTGCCTTGGTACCGGACGCTGCGATCGACTGGAAGTAGAAGTCGAGCATCGCGCCGAGCGGCGCCGGATCGCGCAGCAGGCGCGTGCGGAGCGCGGCGCCCTCCCAACAGTTGACGAGCAGCGC
>JACCYD010000636.1 GCA_013696695.1 Deltaproteobacteria bacterium
TGCGTCCTCAACAACTACGAGGGCGCGTGCTGCAAGAAGTACGACAAGCGGATCTCGAAGATTGTCGAAAACGATGACGGCATTCCGGAGGCGCTCGACCGGACGATCATCACCGAGGGTGTCCTCCCGGTGAAGACCGCGATCATGGCGTGCGGTAACCGGTTCACCGCGAAGGGTACGGTCAAGGTCTCGGTCAAGGTGGCTCCGGACGGGACGCCCACGAGTGTGATGGTCAAGCAGAGCCCAGATCCTTCGCTCGGGGACTGCGTCGCTCGCGCGATGAAGCGAAGCCGGTACGCCAAGACCCAGGCCGGCGGCCTGTTCGCCTACCCGTTCGTGTTCTGAGCGCCAGGTCCGGAAATTTCTCGGCCGCACGACGCCGCCACGTGCGCTAGCGTTGCGGGATGAAGCGCATGCTTCTCGGGGTGGCAGTGGCAACGTTCGCGATGCGCGCGGAGGCTGCGCCACGCGAATTCACCGGCGAGACACGAGCGGTCTACGCGGTCGCCGCGTGCGGCGAGGCGCCGCCACCGTCGTACGACAAGCGGGTGGTCGCCGCGCATTGCGCCGAGCTCGCGAGGGCCGTCGCGCAATGGAAGAAGAACTGGTTCGCGAAGGCGTCGCCGTGGCTCGGCAAGCTGCTCGAAAAGGGTTATCCGAAAACGGTCGTCTATCCGTTCGGCGGGGGCGACGTGGTGACGATGCTCTCGGTGTATCCCGATGCCACCGAGTACACGTCGCTGTCGCTCGAAGGCATCGGTGATCCGCGGCCGATGGCGAAGCTCGAACGCGCGAAGCTCGACGGCGGCCTCGCCAAGCTGCGCAAGATGCTCGCGGCGAATCTCAACTGGGCATGGAACACCACGGTCCAGCTGTCGATCGATTCGAGCGAGAGCGGCGCCGGCATCCCGGGCATCTTGACGATCGCGCTGGTCGCGCTCGACGCGCACGGCTACGAGCCGATCGAGGCGCGCTACTTCGAGCTCGGCGCCGATGGGGCGCTGAAGTACTTGAGCGACGAGATGGTCGACGCGTGGGACAAGCAGCCGAAGCCCACGGTGAAGCGCAAGCAGACGCACGCGGTGCAGCAGGGCCTGTTCAACAACATCGAGATCGTGTTCCGCAAGAAGGGCGACGCCACCGCGCCGAAGAAGACGTTCCGGCACATCGCGGCGGATCTCTCCGACGCGGGGCTCGCGGCGAATGGCGGCGCGATCGCGTATCTCAACAAACGCAGCGAGCTCGCCGCGATGACGAAGGCCGCGAGCTATCTGCTGTGGAAGCCCGAGTTCGACAAGCTGCGCACGTTGCTGCTCGCGAAGATGAAGGTGATGGTGTCCGACGACACCGGCATCCCGCCGCGCTACGCGAAGCCCGCCGGGTTCACGCAGACGATGTACGGCACGTATACCGGCGCATTCTTCAAGTGGGCGCGCGGCGAGGTCGAGAAGGAGATGATCGACGCGTGGAAGACTCCCGCCGAGACCTCGCTGCCATTCCGGTTCGGCTACTACGACAATCGCCGCACGCCGCATCTGATGATCACCCGGAAGTGATCAGGGAGGCGTGATGATGAAGTCATCGCGAACGATGTCGTTCGCGGGTGGCGTCGGGCCTGCGGCATCGAGCGCGGTGTCGAGCTCCGCGACGTGGGCTGCCGTCAGCTGCAGCACGTGCTCCGCCGGCTGGAACGTCGTGCCGTATGGATACGCCTGGCCGGCGGTCGACGTCATCTCGACATGGGCGCCGAGCACGTGCGCGATCGAATGCGCCGCGGCGAAATCGGCGAGGCGCGCGGTGCTGGCGCGGTAATCGTTCCAGTTCGAGATGAACAAGAAGCCGGGGTAGAGCGAATCGCCGGTGAGCAGCAGGCCGGTCTGCCGATCGTAGAGCGCGATGTGCGACGTCTGATGGCCGGGAATGCCGAGCACGTCGATCACGCGATCGCCGAGATCGATCGAGCCGATATCGGTGGGCCACGTCGCGATCCCGAACGCCGCTTGCACCGCCGCGACGGACGTCCCGATCACGGTCGTCATCGGCTGCCCGGAGAACGTCGCGTCGCCGGCGACGTGATCGTTATGCGCGTGCGAGTGAGCGACCGTCAGCGGCAGCGAGCCGATCAGCCCGCGGACCGTGGTGCGCGTGGTGGTCGAATTCGTCCCGCCGCTGTCGAGC
>JACCYD010000469.1 GCA_013696695.1 Deltaproteobacteria bacterium
CGCATGCATTCGGGGCCGGTGCGGATCGCGCGGTACCTCGACGTGTTGACCGCGGCTGCCGGCGGTCCGCGTCGCGCGGAGCTGGTCAGCGAGAGCGAGATCAAGCACGAGCACGACGAGCTCGACTTCGATAGTCAGGTGTTCGATGGCTACGCGCCGTCCGAGGGTGCGCCGGGCCCGGAGCAGGCCCCGGAGTGGGAAGACCAAGATCAGCCCGAAGCCGACGTCGCCGCCGCTCTCGGGTTGGATCTCGCGGAGCTGCGCTCGCTTCGCACGCCCGTCCCGGTGCGACCCGCCGGGATGGCGCCGGTCAGCGGGCGCGAGCCGGAGCCGGTCAAGTCCGCGCCCGATCCGGCACCAGCGAACCAGACAGGCTCGCGCGCCACCCCACCCCTGCCGCGGCCGACCTCGGTCGACGACGAAGCGCCGACCATCGACAGCCCGAAGCCGGAGCCGAGGAAGCGGCCGGTCACGGTCGAGGAAGACGGCCCGCCCGAGGAACAGGATCTCGACATGGACGCCGCCACGCTCGCGGTCACCCAGCCCCTCCCACCGAGGGCCCAGCCGCGACCGGCCCCGCTGGCGCAAGTCCCGATCCGCCCGCTCCCCGCCAACACCTCGCAACGGCTGCCGTGGCTCGTCGCGCTACTCGGCGTGGCCGTGGCTGTGCTCGTGGCGTATATCGTTCTTACGTGAAGCGTCTGCTGATCGGCCTGCTCGCCACCGCGTGCTCGGATCCCCGAGGCGAACCGGAGAGCTCGCCATCACCCCAGCGCCGCGTCATCGCGCCGCCAAGTGGGACGCTGCGGGCGTTGCCGCCGTACGCGATCGTTCCGGAAGGCGTCGGCCCCTACAAGCTCCGCGAACCGGTCGCGCCGCTCCTCGACAAGCTCAAGTCGGGGCCGCTCAGCGTGCGGTTCGAGATCCCGAACATCCTGCACTCCGCGCAGTCGCGCGCCGAGGACGGTACGCTGCTGATCGGTAGCGAGCTGTCGGCCGGCACGGCGACGGCGATGACGTTCATCGCGGTCATCGGGAGCGAGGTCGCGCGGCTCGATTCCGGCCTGCGGGTCGGCTCGAGCAAGGAAGAGGCGCAAAAATTCGGGGTCGTCACCGACGACGTCGAGCGCGCACAAGATCCGCGCATGCTGGTCCCCACCGCGGTGCGCAACGCACGGCTCGTGATCGACAAGAAGCGAGTCGCCGCGATCGTGCTCGCCGGCGAGCCGCTCGTGCCCGCGCCGGTCGGCCCGCGCGAGAAGGACGACTGTCCACGACCCGCGTCGACCGCCACCGCGTTTGGCATCTGTCTGACCGGCACGGGCGAGCTGGTCGAGCGCGACGGCGACGATCTCGTCGTGCATTTCCCGGACGCCGAGAAACCGATCGCCCGGATCCCGGTCCCGAACCTGGTGTTCGCCGCACCACTGCGCAACGTCGCCGATGGTCACGACGAGCTGATCGCGATCACCCGCACCACCGACGAATCGAACCAGCGGACCTGGATGCTGGTCGCGTTTCGGTACGACGGCGGTCAGCTCAAGCGGGCCATCGAGCTATGGCCACAGCCGCTCTATCAGCTGACGAGCACCCAGACCCGGTGGATCGGCGCCGAGCTCCGAGACGTCGATCTCTACCTCGAGCTGACCAGCCGGCCGGAGGGCATCGAGGTCGGAGGTCTCCTCACCACCTCGCGATCCGAGCGAATCCACGACGTGGTGACGATCTCGCCCGTGATGGTGCCGCGAAAGCACGCTAAGCCCGCAACCCCCGAGGCGGTCGATGCGGGCGCTCCCGGCGCGGAAGCGGCTGCCAGCGGGCTGGGTTCAGCCAGCCGTTGATCCACCGATACCCGAGAGGCAACGGTCTACCCCTTTGCCATTCCTGAGTTTTCCGGCACAATTGACGCTCGTGACGCGTCGAGCAGGGTCCGCTGCCAATGCTCGCTGCCCGGAGGGGCGTGCGTGAAGTTCCTCTGCGACCGTTGCAAGACCCGCTACTCGATCGGCGACGATCGAGTCCGCGGCAAGATCCTCAAGATCCGCTGTAAGAACTGCGCGAACGTCATCACCGTTCGCGAAGGGATGCCGGAGCCGGATGCAGGTGTGCCGATGACCGGCACGCCGCGTCGTAACAAGACCACGACCGCAGCACCGATGGTCCAGGCCGAGTCTTCCTCGGTAGCGACCAACGGCAAGCACGCGCCTGCCGCCACAGCCACGAAGCCGCCTCCCGCACTCGAGGAGGAATGGTACGTCTCGATCGACGGCGATCAGTCGGGGCCGTATTCGCTGGCGGACGCACAGCGTTGGGTCGGTACCCAGCCGGTCGACGCCGAGCTGCATTGCTGGAGCGAAGGCTTCGACGATTGGTTGCCGGTCGACAAGGTCAGCCACTTTCGTGGCCTGCGGAAGAAGTCACCGCCGGTGCATGCGGGCGGTCCGCCACCGATTCCGCGGATCGGCGCCGGTCCCGCGCGTGCGCTGAGCTCTGCCGCGACGCCACCTCGGATGCCCGAGGACGAACCGAAGCCGCTGTTCGCCGCGACGATGGCGTCGCTCGAGAAGGGCTCGGCTCCCTCCGCCGTCGTCACGGGTGGTGGTGCAGCGGTGAATGCACTGCGCCTCGAAGCGCGAGCATCCCAACTCGGTCCGGCGCGTGCGCTGAGCTCTGCCGCGACGCCACCTCGGATCCCCGAGGACGAACCGAAGCCGCTGTTCGCCGCGACGATGGCGTCGC
>JACCYD010000641.1 GCA_013696695.1 Deltaproteobacteria bacterium
TCGTCACCCAGCTGAAGTGCCCTCCGAACGTTTGGGCCTCGCCGCCGGAGCGCGGCCACAGCCGCACGATCCCATCGTGACCCGCGGTCGCGAGCCAGGCGCCGTCGGGTGAGAACGCCGCGTCGTGCACGATACTGCCGTGTGTGCCCACCGTTGACGATCGGGTCGAGCCAGGCTCCCAGATCCGGATCATGCCGTCGGAGCTGATCCCCGCGAGCCGGCCATCGGAGGCGAACCCGATCCACCCGACCCAGGGTTGCGTAGGAAGCAGTGTCATCGTTCCACTCGCGACGTCCCAGACCCGAACGCCTTGGTCGTCGGCGGGCGCGGCGAGACGCGTACCGTCGGGCGAAAATTCGAGCATCGACATCGCGCGGCCTTGCAGCGAAACACCGCGCCGCGTGCTGGCGTCCCACAACCACGCGCGCTTGGCTTCGTCGACGGACGCGATCAACGCACCGTTGGGAGACCACACCGCGTGCGTGATCGGCGCGGTATGCCCGGCGAGATCGATCGTCTCGCGCGTGCCGGCGTTCCAGATCCGCAAGACATGGTTCGCGCCACCGAAGGCGATGCGACTGCCATCGGGCGCGACCGCGATCCCGCGACTCGATTTGTGAGCCGCCAGCACGCTCGATCCGCTCGTCGTCGTCCACTCGAGTAGCCGTTGCTTCGGATCGCTGGTCAGCAAGCGCACGCCGTCCTTCGACCGCATCACGCCGCCGCGCGAGCCGGTCAGGATTCGACCCTCGTGCGAACGCGCATCGATCAGGTGCACCGGTGCGTCCTTGCTCCACGCCGCGATCCACGCACCGGTGTCGGGCGTCGCGAGGCCGCGGATCGACCCCGACGCCCGATAGCTCCAGCGCGCGTCGGTACGCAGGTCGATCACCTGCACGGTCCCGCCGTGCGTACCGACGATCAACTGCGTCGCGTCGGCGGAGAACACCAGCTGCGTGATCGGTTCGGCGACCTCGGCGAGCGAGCGGCGCGCGCCGGTCGCGAGCGTCTTCAACTGGATCGTCCGCTCCTTCTCGACCCACGCGAGCGTACCGTCGAGCGAGAGCGCGTGGTACTCGCCCTCGATCTCGGATTTCGTTGTGGAGGTGGTGTCCCAGACGTACGCGCGATCGGAATCGCGATCGAGCCCGACAACCCAGCGGCCATCGCGCGAGACGTCGCGACCGCGCAACCGCATCTGCAGCACGCGAACGCCATCGCCCTCCAGATCCCATACGCGCGTCGTGCGATCGAGTCCGGTCGAGATCACGCGCTTGTCGTCGGGGGTGAAGCTCACGCCGGTCACCCAACCGTCGTGACCGGTGAACGTGCGCCGCTTGCTACCATCGGCATTCCACACCACGACGGTGTTCTCTGTGGTCCCCGTCGCGATCCGGGAACCGTCGCGCGTGATCGCGACGTCCGTCATTCGATCGCCGCCGGTGCGGATCGCGCGTTTCCCTCCCGTGGCGAGGTCGTGCAGCTGGATGGTCTCGTGATCGCCGACCGCGACGAGCCAGCGGCCGTCGGCGGACAGCGCCATCTCGGTGTCACCGTCGCCCGCCACCGGAAGCGGTCGCGGCACGCCACGACCGACGGCATCGGCGGCGACCAGACGCGCGGCCGGCCATTGCGCCGACTCGACCGGCAGCTCTGCGAGCCAGCGCAGCGCCTGATGTGGGTCGACCTCGACGGCCGATCGCGCCTGCGCGATGACGAGCGCATCCGATCGCACCGACGAGCGATATTCCGCCGCGACGGCGCGATCTCGTTCGCCGACGATCCCGATCAAGCTCGCTGTTCCCAACACCACCAGCGCCACGAGCGCCGCGACGCCGACGATCACCGAGCCGCGATGCCGCCTGAGCCAGCGCGCGAACAGCTGGCCTCGTGAATATTTGTGTGCGGCGACCAGCTGACCGGTCTGGAAGCGCTTGAGATCGGCGGCGAGCTCGCGCGCACTCGGATACCGCTCGCCCGGCGCTCGCGCCATCGCACGCGCGACGATCGTCTGCAGATCGATGGGGACGGCCGGCTGGCGTTCACCGATCGCGATCGGCGCCTCGTCGAGCACCCTCGCGACGACCTCGGCCTGCGTGTTGCCGTCGTACGGCGGCACGCCGGCGAGCACCGTGTACAGGATCGCGCCGAGCGCGTAGACGTCGCTGCGCTCGTCGGCGACGTCGCCGCGCGCTTGCTCCGGCGCCATGTACGCCGGTGTGCCGAGCAACGAGCCGGCCACGGTGACGTGCGCGGACACGGCCTGCGCATACTCCGCGATCGGATCGGCTTCCTCGCCGGCACGCAGATCCTTCGCCAATCCCCAATCGATCACGACGGTCTCGCCGAACTCGCCGACCAGCACGTTCGCCGGCTTGAGATCGCGGTGGATGATCCCGCACTGGTGCGCGTACGCGAGTGCGTCGACGATCGCGATCACGCTCGCGACCAGCGACAGCCGCTCCTCGAACATCGGGCGGGCGTCGATCGCTTCCTTGAGCGACCGGCCCGCCACCTTCTTCATCACGAAGAACGGCTCGCCGGTCGGCCACTGTCCGGCCTCGTGAATGCTGACGATCGCCGGATGCTCGAGCCGCGCGGTGATCCGGATCTCGCGCTTGAATCGCTCGATCAGCGCCGGTTCGTTCGCGATCAGCTCCTTGATCGCGACCACGCGTCCGAGCCGCTTGTCGCGCACGGCCGCGATCCGGCCCATGCCGCCGCGCGCGAAGTAGTGACCGAACACGTACGTCTCGGGATCGATGACCGGCAACGTCTCGAGGTCGAGATGCCCCGAGTCGATATCGTGGGGCTGCCGCTCGCTGGGCGCCGGCCGCGTGCCGGTTCCGGCGGGCAACGTTGCCGTGTGTCCCAGTGCGTCTTGATCGTCCGGTGCCGCCATGTCAGTCGAGCCGGGTGCGGGTCTTTCCGTGCATCGTCATCGCGACGGGTTGAGTCATCCCGGGGCTGATGATCTGCATCTCGGCACCGAACCTGAACTCGCTCGTGATCTGCGCCGGTATCGGCTTGCCGAAGACGAGACGCGTCTCGCCCGCTCCGCGCCCGGTCATCGACACCAGCTCGAAGATCGACAGCGGATCTTGCGAGAGCTCCGGCACGAGCTGCGGCGTCGCGTGCTGCGTTTCGATCATCGAAGCGCGAAGCCCCTTGTCGTCGAGCTCGATCAACCGGTGCACCTGGACGACGCGCAGCGTCATCCCGCCGCGGAGGACCGTGTTGTCGACCTCCCACTCGGCACCCACGCCAACGGCCTCGAGGGGTAGCGGCAACGTGTAGTCCAGGAGAAACAGGGAGTCGCGTGCCTCCTCGATCGTTCGGCCCATCGAGATCACGAGCCCGCGATCGTTGATCGTGAACGAGCCCTTCAACCC
>JACCYD010000524.1 GCA_013696695.1 Deltaproteobacteria bacterium
AGCAGCGTGGTCTTGCCGCAGCCGTTCTTGCCGACCAGCCCGACGATCTCGCCGGGCCTCACCGTCAACGCGAAGTCCGCGATCACCGTGCGACCGCCGCGCTTCACGCCGAGCCGCTCGATGACGAGGCGCTCGCCGCTCATGGCGCCACCGTGCCACGGCTCGTCATGCCTTGACCATGACCAGGCCGAGCAAGCAGGTGGCGAACAGCGCGCCGAGCCCGAGCGTGCCGAACAGGCCGAGGCACAGCACCGCGAGCGCGGCTACTGCCGCGGACCCGATGACGACGCGGGCGGCGACCGTCGGCGAGTCCTCCGCCGCGAGCAACACGCGCGCGCAGCCGAGCGACGACGACAGCGCGACGATCGCGCTCGTACCCGCGAGCCACGCGATGGTGCTGCCATCGGCATCGGAGACCAGCGCGGCAGCACCGACCGCCAGCGCCGTGGCGGCGAGCTGCACCACCGCGATCGCGTAGATCACCGAGATGATCCGCGTCGAGCGCGACACGCCGAGCGAGGTCGCGAGCCAGGCGGTCGCGCGATGCGTCGCGAGGATCACCAGCAACACCCCGACCTCGGCGGGCACCAGCACGACCGCCATCACCGAGGCGCCGACGATGGCGGCATCGGCGTCGACGAGATCGTTGTTGTGCACGAACAGGCCAGCGCCTGCACCCGCGAGGATCGCGAGCCCGGCGCCGCGCACCAGCGCATCTCCGGCACGCCGCCGGAGCGCGCGGAGATGGATCGATCGCAACGCGGTGCCGTCGCTCCGCCAGCCCGGCCACTTCGAACGCATCACCGGCGGCTTCCACGACGCGAGCACCACGATCGCGAGCGTCTCGACCCCGACGACGCCCAGCCCGAGCGCGCCTTCGCCGATCGTCCACAGCAGCAGCCACGGCAGCTGCAGGACGACGAGCGCCGCGGCGGCGAGCACGCGCGGTGCCGTCGTCGGGCCGGGTAGGCAGCGCAGGTAGGCCGCGCCGTCACCGCGGATCAGCAGGCGCGCCGTCGGCACGAACACGAGGAGCCAGGTCACGGCGAACACCGCACCGACCGTCGCGTGATGGAGCGCCATCCTGGTGAGGTCGCTCGGGTGCATCGCGGTGGGGCCCATCGTGATCGCCGCGACGAGGGCTGCTCCCACCCACACCGCCGCGGCGCGTCGCCACGCGGGCACGATCACCGCGCGCGTCCACACGTCGAGCCAGCGGGTGCGCCCAGCGGATGACATCGCCCGCGAAGCTACGATAACGTGGGGCCTCGTGCTCGGCGAGACCATCAAGGACTTCACGATCACCGGACAGCTCGGCCGCGGCGGGATGGGCGAGGTGTTCGTTGCCGAGCAGCGAATCGTCAAGACCAAGGTCGCGATCAAGATGCTCCAGCCGCAGATCTCGGCGGAGAAGGCGCACGTCGATCGGTTCTTCAACGAGGCGATCGCGGTCAGCAAGATCAAGCACGCCGGGATCGTGAAGATCTTCGACGTCGGGTTTCACGAGGGTAGGGCGTACCTGGTGATGGAGTTCCTCGATGGCGAGACGTTGTCCTCGCGACTTCGCCAGGGCGTGCCGTTCGCGAAGGCGCTCGACCTCGCGCGCCAGGTGACGAGCATCCTCGATGCCACGCACGCCGCGGGCATCATCCACCGCGACCTCAAGCCCGACAACGTGTTCGTGGTCTCCGATGCCGAGCTCGGCGAACGCGTCCGCATCCTCGACTTCGGGATCGCGAAGCTCGGCGATGTCCAAGCTACCGCCGCGTCGATGTCGATGGGCACGCCGGCGTACATGCCGCCGGAGCTGTGGAAGGACGCCGCGACCTCGGGCCCGGCCACCGACGTCTACGCCCTCGGCTGCGTGCTGTTCGAGCTGTGTTGCGGCCGGCCGCCGTTCATCGTCACCGCGGTCTCCGAGGCGTGCGGGCGCCACCTCTCCGAGATCCCACCGCGCGTGCGCAGCCTACGGCCCGAGCTCCCCGCCGCGCTCGACGATCTGATCGCCGCGATGCTCGAGAAGGAGCAGCCTGCGCGCCCGACGACGAAGGCGATCGCCGCCGCGCTGGCGGCGATGTCGACGGTGGGAATCTCCGCGACGCTGCCGCAGGGTCCGAGCATGGCGGCAGCAACGCCCAGCACCCCCGCGCCCATCGTGCCGGGGACCGCGGTCGGTCACGCCTCATCGCGCCCCGCTCCACCCACCAGCACGGCTGACGCGACTCCGGCATCGATCGCGAGCTCGGTTCCGCCGGATAGCTCCATCACGCAGCGC
>JACCYD010000560.1 GCA_013696695.1 Deltaproteobacteria bacterium
TCGCTGCGGTGATCGCGGATCCGCGCGGTGTCGGTGATCGTCTCGCGCGAAACTGTTTCGCGCGCTACCTGGTCGCGCGAAACTGTTTCGCGCGCTACCTGGTCGCGCGAGACGGAGCTGCCCTCGACACGGTCGCTCCCCTCCGGCAGCACGGGTGCGAGGCGCGATCGCGGGGTTGAAGGGGGCGTGGGTGCGGTGACCGGCTTGGGCGTGTCCGCCCGCGCGAGCCAGAACCTGACCGCGATCATCACCGCGATCCCGACGACGCCCACTCCGACGAGCCACAAGCGACGGCGATCCATGTCGCTCGATCTAGCACGCCAGCGTGGGCGCTGCGGCGACCAGCTCGCCGCCGAACGCGCCCATCGCGGTCGCGCGCGGATCGACGACCTCGACATCGCCCGAGCGCACCCGCCGGACTCGGCCCGTGCCGTCGCGCAGGATCAGCGCACCCTCGGGATCGAGCCCCATGACCTCACCGATCACGTGCTCGCCGTCGACCGTGGCCCGCGCCATCAGCCCGTGTGCCATGCGCTCGTGCCACGCGGGAATCACCGCGGCCAACCCGATCGCGATGTAGCGATCGACCCAGCGCTCGACGTGGCCGAGCAAGCGCTCGATCACGACCTCGCGCTCGAACGGGCGCTGGTCTGGCAGCGTCGAGAATTCTGCATCGAGGCTGGTGGCGACATCATCGCGCTCCGACCGCACGTTGAGGCCGATGCCGACGACGACCGCGTCGAGCTTGCCACCCTGGCTCTGCGCCTCGACCAGCACGCCGGCGAGCTTGCGATGCCCCGGTGCCGGCAGCCGATCGACGAGCACGTCGTTCGGCCACTTGAGCACGCCGCCGACCCCGCATGCGCGAACCGCATCACAGACGCCGATGCCGATCGCGAGCGTCATCGGCGGCACCATCGCGAGCGGCAGCGGCGGCCGCAGCACGGCGGATAGGTACAAGCCACCGGGCGGCGAGCGCCAGACGCGACCGTGGCGACCACGACCGGCCGTCTGCAGCTCGGAGATCACGATCGTGCCGTGACTCGCGCCGGCGCGTGCGAGGCGCGCGGCCTCGTCGTTGGTAGAGCCGCACGACTCGAGATCGATGCGGTGCTTGCCGAGCCAGCTGGCTCGCGTGAGCGGCGGAATGATCACGTGCGCACGTCCAGGCCGATATCGACGGCAGGCGCGGAGTGCGTGAGCGCGCCGACGCTGATCAGATCCGCACCGGCGCGCGCGTAATCGCCGATCGTGGCGAGCGTGATGCCACCCGAGACCTCGACGATGACGCCTTTGCCGTGGGCGCGAGCAGCTGCAGCCTCGACCTGCGCGACGGTCATGTTATCGAGCAGCACGATCTCCGCGCCCGCAGCCAGCGCTTCATCGAGCTCGCGCACGTTGGTGACTTCGACCTCGATGCGCAGCGGGTGTGGCGCCTTCGCCTTCGCGGCCTCGACCGCGGCGCGGACCGAGCCGCACGCGGCGATGTGGTTGTCCTTGATCAGGATGCCGGAGCCGAGATCGAAGCGATGGTTCGCGCAGCCGCCGGCGAGCACCGCGGCTTTTTCGAGCACGCGAAAGCCCGGCGTGGTCTTGCGGGTGTCGACGACGCGGGCCTTGGTGCCGCTGACCGCATCCGCGTAGCGCTTCGCGAGCGTGGCGACACCCGATAACCGCTGGGCGAAGTTCAGTGCGGTGCGCTCGGCGGCGAGCACCGTGTGCGCCGGACCGCGCGCGGTCAGCAGCAGTCCGCCCTTGTCGAGCCGAGCGCCATCCTTGGTGTGCACCTCGACCGCGATCCGAGGATCGACGAGGTGGAACACCGCGGTGGCGACGTCGATCCCGAACACGACGATCGGCTCGCGCGTGTTCATCTCCGCGGTGACCTGCGGACCATCGGGTCCAAGCGTCACCTGGCTGGTCACGTCACCGCGACCGAGATCTTCGTCGAGCGCGAGCTCGATCAGCCGGCGAACGGCGGGAATCGCGGCGAGTCCACGGACCGATGCATCACCCATCGCGGCGGCGTTATACCCGAAGCGAACGAAGATCGATCACGAAGAATTACCGAAACGATGTTGCCGATCTCGACGCCGCGAACCACCCGGTCCGATCGTCCGAATCTATGGGACTCGTCCGCTTCCGAAGAGGAATCCCTCCCGTGGCTCTCTGCCCTCTGTGCGACCAAGTCGGCGTTGCCGATCCGACCGGGGCCCATCACAGTGGACGTGATGGATGGTCCTGCTACCCGCTCCGCGTGCGTGATCTCCGGATCCTCGCCCGAGGAGGTGGAGCGCATCGCGCGTTCTCCGAAGGTCGAGCTGCGCGCGAACAAGCTGGGGACCCTCGTCACCGGCCGCCCCGGCGACCTCGTGATCGACTACGCCTCGGAGCTGCCCGGTCCGGTCTACGACATCATGTACAGCTCGCGCACCGGCTGGTTCGCGGTCACCGTGTACCGCGGGCTTGACCAGACGATGCGCTGGGACAACCGGCCCGGAGAACACCCGGGCTATCCGCGCGCCGACGATATTCTCGGCGCGACGTCGCCGATCGCGATCCTCGACGCGCTCGACGTCCCAGCGTCTGCCATCGGCTACGCGCCGGCGTGATCAGCAGTTGTTGTAGTCGATCGTCTTCTTGTCGTAGCCGGAGCCGGTCTTGAAGCTGCCCGCTGCGCACCCGCCGCCGACGAACGCGTTGCTGCCGCGACCATCGGTGCGGTAGTAGCTCGACTTCTTGCCGGTCTGTGCGGCGCGCTGCTGCGCGATCACGACGAGGTTCATGACGGCGGGTCCACCTTCCTGACCCGCGTTGCCTTGACCATCGACCCACCAACGGCCCGGGATGACCTGACCGAGCATCGACATCAGCACGGCAACATCGGTCGGGTGGAGCTCGCGGCCGTTGATGAACACGCCGGTCAGCTGGCCGTTGCCACCACCCGAGGCGTTCGCCGGCAACGCGCCACCGATCGCGAGACCGGCGGGCAAGAAGCCGATCGTCGGACCACCCCAGCGACCCGCCGCGCCACTGCGCGCGTCGTACCAGTAGTGGCCCGACGGCGTGGTCTGGCCGTACGCCTTCTCGATCTGCGCGAGCGTCTCGAGATCCTTCGCCGTCGACGCGCGCCCGTTGAACGTGAACGTGCGCGTCTGCGGCTGCTGGATCGTCGTCGGCTGCTGCGGTGCCGGCCCCGCCTGCGCGGGAGCCACACAACCGACCACGGTGATCGCGAGAGCAAACAGTTTCATTCGCATCATGCGAGAGAGCTAGTTCAGCTTCCGCGCCAACGGATCGCGGTCACCTTCCGCCTGGTTACGGAAGGTCTCCCCTGGATGTCTCATGGGACGTCCGGCGCGCGACCGGGATGTCTCCCGGCAACCCTGCGATTGCTCGAGAGCCACGATCGGTCTTTGCGTTGCACGACGACGTCGCATGAAGATCCAGGCATTCGCCTTCGCTCTCGCGCTCGCTCCCACCTTGGTGGTCTCGTGTGTCGATCAAGATGATCTCGATCTCGACACCACCGAAGCCGAGGTCACCGCCACCGCCGGCACGACGTACCAGCTCGTCAATGGCGGCGGCAGGTGCATGGACGTTCCCGGCTTCACCCGGGCCTCGGGCCTCGCGCTGCAGAGCCACCCCTGCAAGACCGCCGGGTATCTCGGCAACCAGCAGTTCACGCTCGAGGCCGTGACTGGCGGCTACCGCGTACGCGGCTTCGACAGCCAGCTCTGCCTCGACCTGCCGAACGGCAGCACCGCCGACGGCACGATCGTCCAGCAGTACCAGTGTCACGCCGGCCAGAATCAGATCTGGGCGCTGCAGGACGAGACCTACGGCCACGTCCGGCTCACCACCGCGCTCGACGCCAGCAAGTGCATCTACGTCGACGCGGCGAATGCGGTGCGCCTCTCGCGCTGCACGACCGTGTCGGCGTCGGCGCGCAACTGGGCGTTCGGCCTGACTCGCACGCACGCGAGCTTCCGCCAGGCCGGCCAGTGCCTCGATCTCGCCGGTCACACGACCACGAGCGGCGCGTCGCCGCAGCTCGGCGGCTGCAAGACCACCGACACGCTCAACCAGGAGTGGGCGCTCGAGCCTGTCGCCGGCGGCACGTTCCGCCTCCGCTCCATGCACTCACTGAAGTGTCTCGACCTGCGCGCGGGCTCGCTCGCCGACGGCACGGTCGTCGAGCAGCAGAGCTGCACGACCATGAACGCTCAGAAGTGGACGCTGCTGTCGCAGACCGCGAGCACGTACAAGCTCCAGAACGTCGCGAGCGGCAAGTGCGCCGACTTCTACGGCGGCGCGCTTCGCACGTGGACCTGCAGCACCTCCTTCCCGAGCCAGCTGTTCGAGGTGCAGGCCGGCCTCAGCGGCACCGCCTCGATGCTCTCGACCGGCGCGACCCAACCGGTGCCCGTCACCGGCCCGCAGGGCTTGTGGGCGGTCGATTCCGCGCTGGTTCCGCCCGTGGTCACCGGTCAGATCATGCACAACGCGATCGTCGTCACCTGGTCGGTCAACGACCCGCGGATCGTCGGGCAACGCGTGATGGTGTGGGAAGAAGTCCCGGGCGTCCAGGGTGGTCCCGGCCCGCAGGAGTTCGCGATCCCGGCGACGCAGCGCGCGTTCTGGGTCGGTGGCTTCGCCAATCGGTCGCTGATCGCAGGTCGCCGGTACACGGTCACGGTGATGACGATGAGCCAGGCCGGCGTGTCGAGCTCGACACCGACGACGTTCGTTGCAGGTGTGCTGCCGTCGGCCACGATGCGTGTCGGCATCCAGCCGGGCAACCAGACGATCACTCCGACCGTTGTCGATCCCATCGCGTTCTTCGACGCCAACGGCAACGGCATCGTCGATGGCGCACCGGCTGGCAATGGGACGTTCCCGCGCTTCCCCGCCGCGTCAGGTTCGAGCTCGATCTCCGCGATCGGTAACCGGTTCGCGACCCAGAACGGCGTGCGCGCGAACGTCATCGTCGGCTTCACGCTGCTCGAGGGCAGTCGCAGGACCTTCGCCGCCGTTCACCTGTTCGTCAATCCAGCCACCGGTGCTGGCACGGTGACCGGCGCGTTCTACGGCGACCTCGACGCGATCATCGGCGGCAACGTGTGGTCGGGATCGTCGGCCACCGGTGACCTCGACGTGCTCCAGGGAAACGGCGCGGTCACGCCGAACATCGCGATCGGCGCGATCACCGCGCAGGCGATGGCGAACGACGGCTCGTTCCGCGTGATCGACTTCCAGTTCCTGCTCGCCCTGATCCCGGCCTAGGTATAGTGGGCCGTGGCTGACGGCCTCGAGAGCACCTTGCCCCCGACCGGGTCACCGACCTCGTCGGGGGATTCGTGCTTGGCGACGCTCACGGCAGTTCATCCGCCGGAGCTGACGTGGCAGCTCGTGATCGACACCCAGCCGGTGATCATCGGCCGCGAAGGTTTTGGCGTTCACCTGATCGGGAACCGCACGGTGTCGCGCCGGCATGTCGGCGTGACCTGGAATGGCACGTGCCACGTCGTCAGCGACCTCGGCTCGAGAAACGGCTGCAAGCTCGAAGGTCGCAAGCTCGACGCCGCCACCGTGCTCGAACCGGGTGACGTGATCCAGCTCGGTGACGTGTTCTTGATCTACGAGCGCGGCGACCCTGCGCTCGACGACGCAGCGGTCTCTCAGGCGAGCATCCCCGGCCGCTCGTTCGCGGCCCGCCAGCTGCGTGTCCAGATCGCGCGCGCGGCGGTGGATCCCTCGCCCGTGTTGCTGCTCGGCGAGACCGGCACCGGGAAAGAGTGGATCACGCGCGAGCTGCACCGGCTGAGCGGGCGCAGCGGGCCGCTGGTCGCGCTGAACTGCGCGGCGCTCGGCTCGCAGATCGTCGAGAGCCAGCTGTTCGGCCATCTCAAGGGGGCCTTCACCGGCGCGACCTCGGACCAACCCGGTGTGTTTCGCGCGGCGCACGGTGGCACGTTGTTCCTCGACGAGCTCGGCGAGCTTCCGCTCGACCTGCAGCCCAAGTTGCTGCGCGCGCTACAGGACGGGCTGATCGTGCCGGTCGGTGGCACCAAGGCGACGCCGGTCGACGTCCGCGTGATCGCTGCGACCAACAAGAATCTCCAGCAGGCGATCGACCAACACACGTTTCGGCTCGATCTCTACTCGCGGCTCGCCATGTGGGAGATCGCGATTCCGCCACTGCGCGCCCGCCGCGTCGACATCCTGCCGTGGATCTCGCGATTGAGCTCGTTGTGGTGCGTCGCGCGCTCGATTCCGACGCGGACGCTGACGATGTTGCCGGATGCAGTCGAGTCCCTGCTGCTCCATCCGTGGCCCGACAACCTGCGCGGCATCGATCGCCTGGTACACGTGCTGCGATCGAACCCCGCGCTCGAGTCCATCTCGCCGACCGAGCTCCCCGCCTGGTTGACGGCGCCGCCCGCGAGACCACTGGCCTCCGCGACCTCTGTCGCGCGACAGCTTCCGCAGCCGCTCGCGGTCGCCCCCGACCCTGGCCCCGACGAGCCTCGCGCTGGACGCCGCCCTGCCCCGAGCCGCGAGGAATTCTCGCGCGCGTACGAGGAACACGCCGGCAACGTCCGCGCGTTGTCGCGCCACTTCGATCGAGACCGCCGCCAGATCTATCGCTGGATGGATGCCTACGGCCTGGCGCGCAAGTCCGACGACTGACTCACTCGACCACGACGAGCTGCGGAC
>JACCYD010000573.1 GCA_013696695.1 Deltaproteobacteria bacterium
GGTTACCCGGGTTGTTGCCGAGGTAGTTGGGGTAGAGGTGGCGGTCGTTCGGGGCGGTGGCGGTCATACCGGCATCCGCGAAGGCAGCGCCGTCGTACGTCATCGTGCGGCCCTGACCAGAGAAGTAACCACCCGTGTGGCTACCGTTGAGGAACATCACGCCGGGCTTCAGTGCGTCGGTGGTGCCGAACACGCCGAACGCCATACCAAGGTGCGTACCGCCGAGGCCGCGCATCTTCGTGCTCATGTCCGTCAGCGGGGTGACGTAGCTCATGCCCGTCTTGTCCGCTTTGATGACGCCCATGTTGATGCGGTAAACGGTGCCGCCCTTGCGGTTCTCGTTGTTGTTGCCGCGGAGGTCGTTCGAGTACCAGAGGAGCTGGTCGGTCGCGGCGAGCTTGCCGGTCGCGTCCGCGGCCAGGATGCGCTCGTGGTGCGCGCGCATCGAGTAGGTGCGGAGGCCGTCGATGTCCTTGCGGCCTTCGACCTGCTCCTTCCAGATGATGGAAGCCTGCTTGTCGGCGCCCGAGAACTTGCCCGGGGTGATGTCCACCGCGGCGATCCAGGTGCCGTCGCGCTGCGGCTGCGTGTTGCCTTCGGTCCAGGTGCAGATCGCCGTGTTGGGATCCGAGGCCGAGGCCGAGCAGTTACCGTGCGAGCGCTCTTCGCGGGGGCAGAGCGAAACGTCGAACTGGTTGGCGAAGGTCACCGAGCCGTTCGCTTCGACCGTGTAGATGGCCGACTGCATCCAGCCGTCGTCGCGGCCGTTGCCGTTGGCGCCACGCCACGAGACGCGGTGGAACTTGCCGCCGCCGAGGGCGACCGTGAAGCCGTTCTCGCCGCTGGCGTTCATCGAGGCGTCGTCGTTGTTCTTCGCGAAGATCTGGGTCTGCGCGAGGACACCGGCGCCGGTCTCCATGTTGAAGCACTGGACGTAGCGCTTGGTGTCGTTGGTGTTGTTCGGCTGGTAGTTGTACTCGACGCAACCGATGTCGCTGTCGGGGAGCGCGAACGCGAGGGGGTGGTTCGCGTTGCGGTATTCGTTACCGTCGTTGTTCGTGACGAACTTGCCGGCGGGCGCGTCGGAGACCGCCGTGACCGAGCCGTCGGCCGTCTGCGAGAAGTTGAACGGGACCATCGACAGCTGCATGCGGTCGTTGGCGCGGCGAACCTCGGTGGTGCCCGGAGCCGGCGGCAGCTCCGTGGTCATCGAGAAGTAGTAGCCCTTGGTACCGGACTTCGAGACGAGCACCGTCGGCATTTCGTTGCCGGGCTGCTCCTCGTTGGTGCGGCGGAGACGACCGTTCGCGGTCGGGGCAGTGTCCTGCACCGGCCTCGGGATCATCGTGACCGTCTGGGCACGGCCGGCCTCGGCAGCGCCCTCGAGCGCGACCGGCGTGAGCAGGCTGGTCGCGGCGAACATCAGAAGCGTCTTGGTCGTCATTGGTTTCGTGCCCCGTGGGTTTGGTTTGAAGATGTCTGGCTACTGAGCAAGGGGTGTGCCCGCTGGTTTACAGTCCAAGTCGCTGAAATCAGTACGTGTGACACGGGTGAAACATGGGGGGCGAGACTCCTAACCTGGGGTCTCACCCCTTCTAAAGCCCCTGATTACGGGGATCTGTCCCCTCAAATCCGGATCGAGGGGCAAGCGGTCGACTTGGCTCTGCCTGGGGAGCTGTCCCCCGTAATGGGAGCCGAGGCCCCATGCGGATCGCCACGCTCTCTGGCAGCTCGCGTCATCGAGTCTGTCGCGAGGGCTTTTGACTGTGCGTCAATAGCGTCGTGCAGCCCACACGAATCACGCCACACCGAAACTGAAACGAGCCGCGTCGTGCGGCTCGATCGGTCGACGAGACGAGCTGCGATCAGTCGTCCCACTCGGTGGGCTTCGGGATCTCGGCATCTGCGACCGGTCGCGTGTGGAGTGCGATCGCATTCGCGCGGTACTTCTTGTCGCCGACCAACACGCCACCGTGCGCTTGCGCGTTCGCGCTGAACGTCAGCGTCGGGAGCTCGGAGCCCGGGATCTTTTCTTCGCGGCGCTCGTCGCGAATCATCCAGATCTCGACGACCTTCTTCGCGTCGACGCCCTGCGCGGCGAACACGTCGGTCAACTTGAAGGTGAGCTCGCCGTCTTTCCCCGTCGTCGCCTTCTTCGCGTCGAGCTCCTGACGCTTGATGATCGCGGCGAGCTTGTCGTCGAGATAAACGCGAATGCCGCCGCGGATCGGTTCGCCGTAGTAGGGGACGCCGGTCTGCAGTTGACCATCGAGCTCGAGGCCCTCGTTGCGCACGAGCGTCGGCGGCTTCTTGGTCTGATAGACCATCACCGCGGTGATCTTGTCGGCGGTCTTGCCGTTACCGAAATTGCCCGGTGCGTGCGGGATCGGTTTGCCGCCGGTGTTGGTGCCGAACCGGAACATGAACTCGTTCGCGAGCGGGCCCTGTAGATCAGCGCCGCTCGCGATCAACGTCTGCGACATCTTGGGCCCGTAGAGGTGCACCTCTTTGACCTTCCGGATGTCGATGCCGACGGCCTTGAAGTAGTCGGTGAACCTGTAGAACCGCTGCTGCGACCACTTCCAGCCGGGATCGTTGGTGCCCGGACGCTTGCGGTCGGAGACCTTGTCCTTCACCCACGTTGGCTTGAGCCCGATCGGCAGCTCGCCCCAGTTCAGGAAGCCGACCGGTTTTCCGTCGACGTAGACGCCGGTGTCTTTCCATCGCGCAAGGCCGGCCTTGTGCTCGTTGGGCACCCAGTCCTTGTCTTGCTTGTCGCCCTTGGTCACGTCTTTGATCTTCGCGTCGGGCTTCTGCGCGGGATCGAGTTTCGGTTCCACCGTGGGATTCGTCGTCGGGACGACGGCTGCCGGCCGGAGCTGCGGCGCTTCTTTGCCTTTCGCGTCACCGCAACCGGTCGCGATCAGGAGACAGAGCATGCCGACGAACGAGCGAGTCATCATGGCCACCACAACTGCATTCTCGCAGCCGAGATTCCGCGTCGCACGGACCGCACGCAGTTTTTCGATCATGGGTAGTCGAGTCACCTGATGGGGCGTCCGCTCCCAAGGTCACCCCGATCAATTCTGCCCACATCTGACGGAATCCAACAGGTTCGGACTGGCATCGAGGTTGCGTTACACTGGGCCATGTCCAAAGCCGGGGCCTTCCTGTTCGCGAGCGTCTTGTTGGGAGCGTGCGGTGTGGGTGATCCAGGAGATACGACCCCGGACCCCGCCGATCCGAACCCCAACGGCCTGCGCTGCAGTGCTGGCCTCCGGACGACCGGCACGTTCACGGAGAGCACCACGAACCCGCGGCCGAACGATCCGCTCGGTCCGGACGGCGAAGCCGGCACGGCGGACGACAACACGACCAAGCTCGGCGGCTGCTGGCCGGTCGGCACGTGGACGTTCACCGCGGCCATCGACGACACGGTCCAGGTCGTCGACGTCAATGGTGATGGCGCGGGCGATCGCTGCGGCGAAGTCTCCGGCACGTCGCCTCCCACGCTCGAGTCGAGCTACAGCTTCAAGGTCGATCGCGTCGACGATCCCGACAGCGACGGCTTGCTCGAGACGTACACGTACCTCGGATCGTCGGCGAACTTCTTCGCGGTCAAGATCAGCGAAGGCGGCGGCGGCGACTGCGAAGGCATCATGGAATTCAAGAGCCCAGACGACAAGCAGTGGTGGACGCTCAACCCGAACATCTGCACTTCGGCGAACTGCAGCCCGGCATCGGGCGCCATCACGGGCGGCGGCGACTTCACGGATTATCTGGAAGCCCAGCCGTACTGATGTCGCGTAGCGGCAAACTGCTCGGCGTCGCGGCGGTGCTGTTCCTGGCACTGCTGATCTTCATGTGGCGCTCGATGGACGAGTCCGCGACGGCGACGCCGGTGATCAAGCGTGATCCCGAAGCAGCGGCGCGCCGCGCGTCGATCTCGATCGACACGCCGATCAAGCAAGTCGAGCCCGTCGTCGCAGCAGCACCCGCGGAGCCCGGCAAGGTCGAGAAGCTCGATCCGATGAGCGACGAGTTCTTCTTCCGCTTCACCGAGAAGGTGCCGAAGGAGCTCACGTACCAGGCGGCAACTTGTTACGAGGGCCTGCAGGGCTCGCTGCATCGCAACCAGAAGGTCGTGCTCGTGTTCGACGTCATCGTCAAGGATGGCGTGGTCGGCGTTCACAACGTGAAGGTCAAGCCGGCGGATCCGGACGATCCGAAACAGAAGAACAACACGCTGTCGAACCCGGCGCTCGAGTCGTGCTTCATCCAGAAGGTCGCGCGTGCCGGCTGGAAAGACGAAGCGCTGCCGGATTACACGTGGCCCGACGAGCTCGTGCTACGTCCCGAGCGCGGCATGAAGGGTTACATGAAGTCGGATCGCGACTACGTCGGTGCAGAGGCGCCGAAGCGCGATCCGAAGGCGCACCTCGCGATCAAGCCCGCGCCGCAACCGGCGCAACCCGATCAGCCCGAGTAAAGCCACGCGGCGAGCACGCCGCCGAACCACTCGAGATCCGCGAGCTCGACGAACTCGTCGGCTGCGTGCGCCTGCGCGATATCGCCGGGGCCGATCACGATCGCGTCGACACCAGCCGTCGCCCAGAGCGCGGCCTCGGTCCAGAAGTCGAGCGGGCCGATCGAGCGCACGAACGGTCGCGCGAGCTCCGCGAGGGCCTCGCAGTGAAACGGCACGTGATCGAGCGTGGTCGCGATCGTGACCGCGGGATCGATCGCGGCGGCGAGCGCGGCGATCTCGCGATCCCAGCCAGCGCGATCGAAACCGGGGTAGGGACGCAGCGACCACTCGAGCTCGCCCGTCGCTGCGATCACGTTGAACGCGACGCCGCCACGGAGGTCGGCGATGTTGAGGCAGGCGCCGGTCATGCCGGCCGGACCCTCGCCGAGCCGGCGCTTCGCGCAGTCGTCGAGCGCGACGGCGAGGCGCGCGAGCTGCGCGAGCGGCTTGGGCAGAAAATCGGCCTTCGAGGAATGGCCGCCCGGGCCGCGCAGCGTGGCGATTTGCGCGAGCACGCCGCG
>JACCYD010000600.1 GCA_013696695.1 Deltaproteobacteria bacterium
CCGACGATGTCGCCCATCCCGAGGATGCGCGAGGCGAGGCCTTCGGGACGGAACTCCTCGAGCTTGTCGAGTTGCTCGCCCATGCCGAGGAACTTGATCGGCTTGCCCGTGATCTCCTTGACCGACAACGCCGCGCCACCGCGGGCATCGCCGTCGAGCTTCGTCATGATGACGCCGGTGAGATCGAGACGCTTGTTGAACGTATCGGCGACGTTCACCGCGTCTTGACCCGTCATCGCATCGAGGACGAGGAAGATGTTGCTGGGGCGGGCGCCCTTGTCGATGTCCTCGAGCTCCTGCATCAGGGGCTCGTCGATCGCGAGGCGACCGGCGGTGTCGTAGATGATGACGTCGCAGCCGGCGAGCCGCGCCGCGTCCTCGGCGGTCTTGCAGATCGTGACCGGGTCTTTGCCGGCGACCGTGTGCACGGGGACGTCGAGCTGACGGCCCAGCGTCTGGAGCTGTTCGATCGCGGCGGGACGATAGATGTCCGCGGCGACGAGCATGACCTTCTTCTTGTGCGTCTTCTCGAGCCAGCGCGCGAGCTTGCCGCAGCTGGTGGTCTTGCCCGAGCCCTGAAGGCCGCACATCATGATGCCGGTCGGCCCGCTGCGTGCCCACTGGAGCTCGGTGTCGACCGGGCCCATCATCTTGACCAGCTCGTCCTGGCAGATCTTGATGAACGCCTGCTCGGGCGTGATCTTGACCGTGCCGTACTCCTTGCTCTTCGCACGGAGCTCGACCTGCTTGCCCTTCGAGGCCTCGCGAACGCGCTCGAGGAAGCGCTTGACGACCCGGAACTCGACGTCGCCTTCGAGCAACGAGAGCCGGACGTCACGGAGGGCGTCTTCGATGACGTCGTCGGTGAGCTCGGCGACGCCGGTCAGCCGCTGGCGAGCAGCACGAAATCCCTTGGCGAGGGTCTCTAACACGTCGAACCCTATAGCACGCGGAGGCACCGACCCGAAGGGAGGCGCGAATGAACCGTCATCGAGCCGCCAGCGCGACGGCGCGGACCTGCGGATCTGGGTCGGACGAAAGCCGCGTCAACACGCCGAGATCCCCGCCACTCGGGCGCCGGGACCAGGCCGCGCGTGCGGCGGCGAGCCGGATCGCAGGGTCGGCATCGCGAGCCGTGACAGCAGGCTGCGCAATGGAAGCTTGATCCGACCAAACATCTCGATCCCCCTGTGATGGCCATCGTCGATCGACACGGCACCCTGCGAACCCGGGTAGGGTCCACGGATGTTCCCGATGGATCGCGGACGGGACGCGAGCTACGTTCCGCGCCGATGAAGCGGCGTACCGCGCTGATCGCGTTCGTGATCCTCGGGGTTGCTGGGCCCACGGACGCCGCACCTCCCACGATCCGCTGCGACGATCTGTCCACCGAAGATCTCGTGGTCGATGGCGTGCTCGACGACTGGCAGGGCAAGCCGATCGCCAAGGTCGGCTCGGCCAACGAGGGCACGATCGAGCTGCGCTGCTCGTGGGACGGCACCGCGCTGGCGCTCGCGCTCCGCTTCGACGACGACCGCATCGTCCGCGTCCGCTCCGGCAAGGCGCACGAGGACAAGGTCGACATCAAGATCTCCGCCGGCGGTCGGCCCACCGTGGCATCGGTCAAGCCGGGCAATGCGATCGCGAAGGCCGCGATCACCAAGCCGCCGCGCAGCGCCATTGCCGATTCGCTGCAGCCGAAGGGCTTCCAGATCGAGGCGAAGTTCCCGGCCACGACGCTCGCCGGGTTCTCTGCGAGCACCCCGTCCCTCACCCTCGAGATCGCGTTTCACGATAGCGATCAAGCCACCGGCGGCGACGACACCGATCTGGTCTACGCGGCGACGATCGAGCTCGGCGATCGCAAGGACCTGCTCGACGATTTCCTCAAGACCGTCAAGCTCAAGCGCAATGACGTTCGGCTCGACACCCTCGCGGAGGTCGATCCGGATCGCAAAGGCAAGGAGCGCGTGGTCGCCGGCGGCAACGTGATCGGCGTGATCACCGACAAGTTCGCGTTCGTGTCGCTGCCCGCGGCGAAGCCCGCCGACGTGCTCGCCGTCGAGCTGTTGCCGCTCGGCAACCGCGGCCAGTCGATCGTCGCGGCGCGCGTGCGGCAAGCCGGTAACGGCGGGACGCGCGAGCTGTTGATGCTGTGGACCGTGTGGTCCGGTCAGCTCGAGCCGCTGGCCTCGATCGAGACCCGCAAGCAGGTCGGCGCGAACGTGCTCGAGGC
>JACCYD010000644.1 GCA_013696695.1 Deltaproteobacteria bacterium
ACCGAGCCCGAGCGTGCCCGACGACCGGCCGGCGGCTTTCGAGCCTGGCGCCGCCTCGATATGCTCGACGAGCGTCGACCACTCCTTGCACTGCGGACAGCGCCCCAGCCACTTGGTCTCGACATGACCGCAGCTGGTGCACCCGTACACGGTGCGATCGAGGCGCTTGGGTTTAGGCATGACGACGTTGCCATGCGTATCACCCTGGTCTGACGTTCAGTACTCGGTACTAGCTGAGCCGCTCGCGCACGCGCTCCTGCTTCTGGATCAGCTTGATCGCGAGATCACTGCGACCGAGCCGGGTCGCGCGCTCGGCACCGACACCGAGCCACCGCACCGCGTGACTCACCGAGCCCGCCGCCAGGAATGCGCGACTTGCAGACAACGCGACCGCGACGTCGCCGCGATCCTCGTCATGACGCTTCTCGAACAGCGCCTCGGCCTCGTCGAACCGACCCACGCTGACATAGAAATCCGCGAGGCCATCGCGCGCGGCGCCGATCCGTTCGAGTCCCCGCGGTGCATCGGCGACGGCGCTCTCCGCGTACGCGTCGACGAACTCCTCGTACAGCGCGACCGTGCGATCGACTCGATCCTTGCCGAGCTCGACCATCAGCTCGAGGAACGGCGCGTAGAACACCAGGCTGTCGATCGGGCATCGCAACACGCCGCTGACGCGATCGAAATCGAGCACCGAGCCCTCGTGCGCTGCGGCCGCCAGCGTGGCTGCTTCGATCGCGATGCCAGAGGCTCCGAAGCGAGCGACCGCTTCCTCGAAGCCGAAATCGCGGACGATCTGCGAGACGCGCTCCGCCCGAGCAACGTGCTCGGTGACGTGCGTCCAGTCCTCGATCAGGTGACCGGCAGGAGGCGGGACGCCTGCGAACTGACCGGAGGGGAAGTGATCATCCCAGCTTCTCCCACCTGCGGTGAGCGCTTCGCGGGCGGCGGCGATCTCGTCGGCCGACAGCCAGCTGATCCGCATCACCTTCACGGTACCACCGGCTAGCGCTTCTACCCAGCCAGGGATTCTCGCGCCGCGCGTAACGCTTGTTCGCTCGGCCTCGCGCTCGCCCCCTCCACCTCGCCACCCAACCCCTCCTCCGGGGCTCGCCTCGGCCTCGCTACTTCTTGTTCGGCGGCTTCGTCTTCGGCGGCGGCTTCTTATCGCCGCCCAGCGAGCCGAGCTCGTCCTTGACGCGCTTGTCGGCCTCGCCGTCCTTGCCCTTGTTGAGCTCGAGGAACTTCTGAAATGCGGCGATCGCCTTGTCGTTCTGACGGATCTGCTTGTAGACGAATCCAAGATCGAACCACGCCTCGGCGTTGCCAGGATCGAGACCGACCGACTTCTCGTACGCCACGGACGCCTCCTCGAACATCTCCTTGCGGCGATACACGGTGGCGAGGTTGAAGTGGAAGCCCGGGTCGTTCGGCGACAGCTCGACCGCCTTCTGAAACGACTTGAGCGCATCGTCGTTGCGCTTCGCGTGACGGAGCGCGACGCCGAGGTTGTTGTGATAGCCGCCGTCGGTGGGCTTGAGCTTCACGGCCATCTCGAGGTCGGCGATCGCGCCCGGGATGTCACCCTTCTGGCGCTTCACGGTGCCGAGGTTCGACCGAATCTGCGCGTCCTTGGGATCGAGCTCCGCTGCCGTCTTCAGCGCGCCGAGCGCCTGATCCAGCTGCTTGTTGCGGTAGTACGCCATCCCGAGGTTCTCCCAGAGGTTCTTGTCCTTCTTGATGACGGCCGTCGCCATCTCGTAGGCCTTCACCGCCTTGGGCATGTCCTGCTTCTGCTTGTAGAGATTCCCGAGCGACGACCACGCCATGCCGTGGCGAGGATTCGCGGCGACCGCGGCCTCGAGCTTCTTGATCGCGTCCTCGGTCTTGCCTTCTTGCTTGTAGGCGAGGCCTTGCTTGTAGAGCGCGTCGGCGTCCTCGGCATACGCCGGAGCAACAGCCAACGTGAGGGCGAGCAATATGCGGGCGAACGAGCGCATCCAGGGCCTCCTAAGGCGGTGAGCCTACCAGATAGTGACGTAGCACCCGGGTTGGTTACTCAAACCTCCCTGTTCGCGAATCACCCGGGCGAAACGCCCCAGGTCCCAGCGTGCAACCGCTGCGAATCGTGGCCGAAACGGCGACGGGCGCGCTGAGCGCGCCTGTCGGAACATTCGGACGATCTATCGTTCGGCTCGCTCAGGCCATCGCGCCCGACTCGGCGTCGGGTTCGGTCGACTTCGATGCCTCGACGACCACGATGGTGCCCGGCGTGCCGGTGGCCTTGAGCACCGCGACGTCGCCCATCTCGATCTCGGCCAGCGCCTCGCCGCTCGCCGTCACGTTGCTCGACAGCTCCTCGAGCTGCTTCACCGCCGTCGTGGTCGACGAGTGCTTCGCCGCCTCGAGGCCGGTGGCCGCGAGCTGGAACTTCTCGAGCGCCGCGACGTGATTGTGCATCCGTGCGACCAGCCGCTCCTTGCCGTTCGAGATGTGCTCGCGATAGCGATGCTGATCGTCGAGCGCCGCACGCGCCGCCTGATACTGCGACTTCGCTTCCGGATCGGTCGTTGCCGCGACCTTGCCGTCGAGCTCGCTCATGCGCCGCGCGAGCTCTGCATCGCTCGGACCCGACACCTTGATCTCGGCGCTCTTCGCGCCCACTTCGAGCGTCTTCAGGACGCCATCGCGCACGAGGTTCTTGCCGCCCTCATCCGCGAGCTCGTCCTTCGCCGTGTTCCAGATCGCCAGCGAGCGATCGCACAGCGCCTTGACCTCGGGGTCGAGACCGAGCGGCAACCGCTTGACTGCCGCTGCCACCGGATCCGCCGCAAACCTCAGATGGCGCGGCAGCATCGAGAGGACGCCGACCATGCCCATCGAGCCGGCGCTGATCCCGCCGAGCAGCCACGCCGGGAGCTTCGCGGTCTCGCGCGCGGTCGCGAACCGCATCGCACACCACATGCCGACCAGCGCGACGAACGCGGTCAAGCCCACCGCGAGTGCGCCCTTCACACCGCGAGGTCCACCGGCCGCGAGACCGAGCGCGAGCACGCTCGCCGCGATCACGAACGCGAGCGACTGTGGGAGCGCCGCCGCCCACGCCATCGTGAGAGCCAGGGTGGGAACGACCGCGATCGCCGCCGCGCCGAGGCGCAGCATCGGCCGGCCGTACGCCCACGCAGCACCCGCTGCGATGCCCGTGATGCCACCGATCAAGGGGGCCATCGGGGTCACCGAGTGGAGTGCCACCCCGGTGACAAAAGCGCCGCCAACCATGCCGGCGGCTGCGCGGTGAAACGACTCGTGCTCTCCGAACCGAATGTCCATGAAGTCTTTCAACGCCCGTCGAGGCGGCCTCGATCTACAGACCTGCGTGGCGCGATCACGTTCCGCTGATCTCGTAACCGACTTGAATCACAGTGTCCCCGCTCGATGACAAGCCCGGATCCGCACCCAAGGATGCCGCGAGGCATGTGTCGCAGGCCGAAACGACAAACGGCCCCGCGGTGAGGCGAGGCCGTCCTTCGTTGTTTAGACGGGGCTAGAACGTGACGCGGAAGCCGAGCTGGGCGCTGGTCGGCGCCTGGCGGGCGTTGAGATTGCCGAAGTTCTTGTTCGGCGTCAGCGTCAGGTTGGTCTCCGAGCCGGTGTTGCCATCGATCGTCTTGACGTGAGGGAGGTCGGCGGCTTCGCCACCAACGACGGGATTCGCGTTGTCGATCGAGAACTCCTCGTCGGCATCCAGCTCCTCCTGCGCGTTGAGCAGGTTGAAGATGCGGATGAAGCCTTCGATGGTGGTGTTCTTGTTGACGCGGTAACCGTAGCTGAGGTGGACGTCCGTCTGGAACGTCGCCGGCGAGCGCGAGATCGCGCCGCGCGGCAGCAAGTACGATTCCTGATCGCCGTACACCGGGTGAGCAGCAAGCGCGTTGTGCGCGATGCCGGAGATTGCGCGGAAGCTCGCGCCGGTGGTGAGCACGCCCGCCTTCTTCAGATCGAACTGATAGAAGCCGTCGACCTTGATGTTGTGCGGACGATCGAGACCCATCGGGCCGTAGCGGTTCGCCATCAGGTCCGGGAGGTCATAGAGCGACGTTAGATTTGGATCGAGCTGGCCGGTCTCCGTGGAGAACAGACCCGGGTAGTTACCCTTCGACACCGAGTACGTGTACGACGCCTGGAGGAGCGAGCGCCTGGTGGGGCGCTGCACGACCGTGAACTGGAGCGCGTCGTAGTTGCGGACTGGCTTGTCGAACTTCTTGGCCGCCACCATCTGGTTCGCGCGCAGATCGTTGAGGCCGGCGAGCGCCAGCTTCTGCGCCTTGTCAGAGGAGTCGCCGCAGGTCGGGCTCTCGTCCTCTAGGCTCGAGCAGCCGGCTTCCATGAGCAGGCGTGCGCTCTCGGCGAACAGATCCTGCGCGGCGTCGTCCAGGTTCGCACCCGGGTTCGTGATCAGGTAGTGGTTGCCACCGTCGGTCGAGATGTCCTCGATGACCTGCGGTAGCGAGCGGTGGACGTAGTTGATGCCGATCTTGAGGTCAGGAATCAGCTCGTACTCGGCTCCGATCACGAGCTCCTGCGTGAACTGGCCCTTGGTGCCCGGGGCGACGAATTCGGTACCTCCGCCGAGGGTACGAGCGATCACGCGCTGGTCGCAGCCCGCAAGCACTTCCGCGAGGTCGGTGCCGACCGGCTGGTTCGTGAAGTCGACGTCGCAGGCCGGGTTGTACATCGGGTCGTCCGAGGCACGCCGATTCGGGTTGAGGTTGGTGAAGTTGGTGATCTCACCACCGAACGCGCGGACGTTGAGGTCCATCGGAACGTTCTCGTAGAACCGGCCCCAGTGACCGAACACCTTCGACTTACCCTCTTGAGTCGGGTCGTAGATCAGGCCGATACGCGGCGCGATCTGATTCTTCAGCTCGTACGCCTTCTCCGGGATGGTCTCGCCGTCCGGCGAGATCGTGTTCTGGAGGCGCTTGGCGACGTAGCCCGTCTGCTGCTCCCAGCGAACACCCGCGTTGAGCGTCAGGTTCGGGCGGATCTGCCAGCTGTCCTGGAGGAACACCGCGATGCTGCGGTTGTTGGTCTCGGCGGCGAGGCCATCGACGTTCGAGCAGATCGCGTTGTCGTTGACGCACAGGATCTGGCTGAGGTCGTTCGGATCGAGGATGTCGGGGCGACCGTCCATGTCGAAGTCGTCCGGCACGCCGTCCATGTCGGTGTCGATCTCGTCCTGGCCGACGTTGCGCACGATCTGCAACTGCTCGCGCAGCTGCCACGAACCCGGGCGCGGACCGTTGAGCTCCGGTGTCACGCCATCGGCTGCGCGGTTGTTGCCGCGCGTCAGACCAGCGTTGCCGGTGAACTCCTTCACCGAATCATAGGTGGCGAAGTCGACGTCGATGCCACCCTTGAACGTGTGATAGCCGGCCGCCTTGACGCGCTGGGTAGCAGCGAGGACGAACGACGCGCGATCGTTGGTGCGATCCTCGAGGAAGCCGAGGCCCTGGCTCTGGTAGCCGAGCACCGGGCAGTTCGTGATCATCGGGTACGGGTCATCCGCCACGCCGTCCTGGCAGGCCCCGATCGCGTCGCCACCTTCGATCGGCGCGAAGTCGTGGAGCGAGCGCGTGAAGTTGAACACCGCGGGCGCGACGTCCTGGCCGCCGAGCGGCTTGACGCGATCGTAGCCGCGGTGAAAACCGAGCACGGCGTCGACCTGGGTCTTGCCCTGGTTGAACTTCGACGTCCATTTGCCGGCGAAGTCGTACGCGCCGTCTTGGTTGTCGAACCGGGCGAAGTCTGGGTTCTTGACCAAGTTTCCGCTGACGGCCTCGCCAGAGCGCGGATTGCCGAACGTCGACACCTGGAACTGGTGCTGCTCGTTGATCGCACCGTTGATCTTGGCGGTGAAGAAGTACGTCGTCAGGTTCTGCTTCAGGTCGCGCGACGCGACGCGCTCGCGAATCGTGAAGCCGGTGTTGGGGTCGATGTCTGCAATGCCATCGCCCTCAGAATCGACCAGCGAATTGATCGTACGGGTGATGCTCGATCGCTGGGATGACGGATTGATTCCGATGTGGAACCACAGCTTGTCCTTGATGATCGGCCCGCCGATCTCGGCGCCGACATCGAACGCGAGGTCGAGGTTCGTCTCGCTGTCGATCGAGCTGCCTTCGCGCTGGATCACCTTGGCGTCTGCGACGAGGGCGCCGGGCGTGAAGTAGCCGAACACCGAGCCGCGGAACTGATTGCTTCCGGACTTCGTGATGACGTTGACGATACCGCCCGTCGCGCGACCGAACTCGGCGTTGTACCCGCCGGTGATGATCTCGGTCTCCGAGATGAACTCGTTCGGGAGGTTCGTCGACACGCCACCGAAGCCGGTGTCCGTGGTGTTGATGCCCTCGACGACGTAGATGTTCTCGGCAGACGTGGCACCCGCGAGCGACACGCCGAACTGATCGTTCTGCGAGCCACCGACGGATCCGAGGACGCCCGCGAACGTGCGGCCCGTCGGGATGTTGCGGGTGTAATCGTCGGTGACGGTGAAGCCCGTCTTCGTCGAGCCCTGATCGACGATCGGAACGCGACCTTCGAGCTGGATGACTTCGCCCGGCCCCGCTTTGCCAGCCGCCACCGCGCTATCGACGGTGACGTTGACGACGGCTTCCTTGCCGAGCTGAATGAGGACGTTCGGTCGAGAGAATGGCTGGTTGTTGTAATAGATCGTTAATGTGTAGAGGCCGGGTTGCAACGAGTTGATGAAGTACTGACCGGTCTCGTCAGTGATCACCACTTGCTCGCCGACCATTGCCGGCGAGGTCGCGACGACCGTGGCGCCGATCGCGGCCTCACCGGTCGACTTGTCCTTGAGGACACCACGGAGGCTGCCGACGGTGGCGCCGGACTGGGCGAACGCCTCGCTTGGAAGCAGGAGGAACGTGCCCCCTAAAAGCGAGCCCGCCATGATTGCTTGTAGAAGTTGCTTCTTCATAGACAGGGGTCCTTTCAGATCGGGGCCGTAGCGAGGAAGCACAACGTGAAGTCGTCAGCACCCGGCAGCGTTCCAACGCCGCCTGCCACGTCCTGCACCTCGTTGGTGTCGGTGAACGTCAGCGAGTACATCCGATCAGCGGTGAAGCCGCCGACCTTGGTGATGTCGACCGAGACCGGATCGCCATCTGCATTCTCCGCGACGCCTGCATTGACCACCGTGCCGGTGGCCGTGACGTTGGCGCAGTCGACATCCCCCACGGCACCCTCCTTGAGGATGACCTCGCCGGTGGTCCCACCAGCAATCGAGGCCGGGTCGATGAAGCCATTGAAGGAGAGCACCACGGCGGAGTCGGTGACGATCTCCGCTTCCTCACCAGGTTCTGAGGGCTCCGGCGAAGAGCCGACAAACTGGAGCGGCGAGATCCCGAACATGAACGGGCCACGCTGATCGGCCGGCACAGGCTCGCCGCCCTTATCGACGACGATGTCCTTGATCTCGAGCGTGCAGCTCGAACCGCTGGGGACCGTGCTCGGATCGACCGGCTGGATCACCAGCGACGGGCCGAGCGGCCACGTGATGTTGTTGCCCGACGGAGAGTAATAACCGTCGTACTCGACCGCCGTTCCGTTGCAGTTGAGGAGCACCGGCTGCGTGTTCACGAGGGAGCCGTTGAAGATGCCCGTGCCCTCGTTCGTGGTGGGATCGAGGATCTCGATCAGCTCTTCGATGTCTGGATTGAGCAGCTCGTCGAACATCACGCGCATGTACCAGAACGTCGGCTGGAGGTCCTCGGTGATGGCCGGCGTGAACGTGCCGTCCTCGTCGACAGATCCCGCGGGACGACTGAGATCGTCGTCGCAGATCTGGATGTTCTCGAACGACAGGCCCGCAGCGACAAGCCCGGGACGCTTCGCGTCGCCTTCCTTGCAGAACGTGGCTTGCTCGAAGAACCCACCCGGATCGTTCATCGCGAGAACGGTCAGGACCTCAGGTGGACCTTCAGGACGAAGATCAGTTGCAGCAACGGGGTCATCGCAACCTGCTACCGCGATCAACGCGAGTGTGGAGACGATGACTCCCTGCGTCCGCAGGGGATTGACGAACATAGTGAGCCTCCCGAATTAAGTTTTCCGAAGAAATCTCCATTGGGCCGCACAACCCTTTGAAGACGAAGGGAGTCATCGCTCATCCCTGTGACAAAGGCAAGTCGGCGCAGCCACTCGCGTGACTTGTCCCGCACTGGGTGCGACGCCGTTCGCGAACGCAAGGTATCAAGTGAGTCACGACTGAACCGAAGTTAGTTCGTTGTGACTGACAGGCGAGCCCAGCTGACAGGACCAGCGAGCGAGTTCGCACGCCTGTTAGTCAGGGGCGGTGACTCGGAATCGGCCTGCTTGATTGAGCATGACAATCGTGGCGATCGGCGGAATCGTTGCGACTCGAACGCGTTTTGCTGCGGAGTCGCCCAGGATCACGCGTTCGGACGCTTGCCGTTGGTCGGCGCTGCGGGCGCCGCTGCCACAGTTGGCTTGCCGGCCGTCGGCTTCGCCTTCAGATCGTCTTTGTCTTTGTCCTTCTCCGCCGGCGTCGCAGTCGAGGAGGTAGCTGCCGGCGTCTCGACGACATCGATTCCGATGCGGCGGACGTTGTGATGCGCCAGCACCTTCGCCTCGATCGAGTTGTACGTCTCCGGGTGATCGATCAAGAACTGCTTCGCGTTCTCTCGACCCTGACCGATGCGCTCGCCCGCGTAGCTGAACCACGCGCCGCTCTTGTCGATGATGTTCCCCTCGGAAGCGAGATCGACGAGATCTCCTTCGCGCGAGATGCCCTGTCCATAAAGGATGTCGAACTCGACCTCCTTGAACGGGGGGGCCATCTTGTTCTTCACCACCTTCACGCGCGTGCGGTTACCGATCACATCCTCGTCCTTCTTGATCGCGCCGATCCGGCGGATGTCGAGGCGTACCGACGAGTAGAACTTGAGCGCGTTGCCACCGGTGGTGGTCTCCGGCGAGCCGAACATGACGCCGATCTTCATGCGGATCTGGTTGATGAAGACGACCATCGTGCGCGACTTCGAGATCGCGGCCGTCAGCTTGCGGAGCGCCTGGCTCATCAAGCGGGCCTGCAGACCGACGTGGGTGTCGCCCATCTCGCCCTCGAGCTCGGCCTTCGGCGTCAGTGCGGCGACGGAGTCGATCACGATCACGTCGATCGCGTTCGAGCGCACCAGCATGTCGGCGATCTCGAGCGCCTGCTCGCCAAAGTCCGGCTGGCTGACGAGGAGCTCCTCGGTCTTGACGCCGAGCTTCTTCGCGTACCCGACGTCGAGCGCGTGCTCGGCATCGATG
>JACCYD010000657.1 GCA_013696695.1 Deltaproteobacteria bacterium
GCGGTCTGGACGTCGATCGTGGTCAGGCACTCGTAGGCATCCGTCGACGGTGCACGCTCCAGCGACGCGGTCAGCGCGCGCCGGCCGGCATCGATCATGCCCTGGCTCGCGAGTCCCTTGCCGAGCGCGGATTCCGCGATCGCCGTGGCCTGCTGCCAGACCACGCTCGGATGCTGCTTGGCCGCGCGCGCGGTGAACTTGTTGGCCGCGTTCCACGCCGAGCTCGCCGCGGTCGGGCGTCCGCTCGCCGCCAGCCGCGAGATCCGTTCGCCGTAGAGCTTGCCGAGTCGGAGTGCGATCTGGGTGTCGAGCTCGGCCGAGCTGGCGAGCGCCGCCTCGTAGAGCTTGATCGACTGATCGATGCGATCGAGCGCACGGGCATCGTTGCCGGCCGAGACCAGCAGGCCCGAGTTGCCCGGCTCGATCGCGAGGCCCGCGAGGCAGAGCGAGATCGCGGCACCGGCATCGGGCGCGTGCTCGTCGGCGCGCAGTGTACTGGCGAGCTCTGCATACGCGTCGGCGGTGGGATGCTCGGCGAGCACCTCGGCGCGTGCAGAGACCTCGCGCTCGGTGCCGATGCCCTTGAGGTTGACGAGGTGGCGATGGATCTCGGGGGCACGATTCGCACGTGCGAGCACGTTCGCGATCCGGTGCGCCGTGGCGAGGATGTCGTGATGCGCGCGCACCAGCTCGAGCGTGACGCCGCTCGCCGACGGGCAACCCGGATCGCCGGGCGTGCAGGGCGGCGGTGCTTTCTGATACGCCTCGAGCAGCGAGGCGACCGCGACCTGACGATCGACGACGAGCTTGACGTACTTGTCGACCAGCCACGGCAACGGGAGCTGGAGGACCGTCGGCTGGAGCACCGCGATCTGTTGCGATCGCACGGCGTTGGGGCCGTTCTCCGCGATCGAGAGATCGTCGGCGAACACCAGCACCTCGTCGAGCTCGGCGAGAGCTTGCACGCGCCGGCCGGAATCGATCTCGGTGAGGAGGATCAGCGTCTGCGCGGCAGGTTCGATCGCGCCCGACTTCGCGAACATCTTGCGAAGGTCTCGGATCAGCGTGGCGTGCGACGCGAGGCCCGCGGCAAGCTGGTTCGGATCGGGTTGCCACAGTCCGGTCAGCTGATCGAGCAGCGCCGCCGCGACGAACGGACGCTCCTCGCGCACCGCATCTTCCAGCCGCTTTGCGGTGGCTCGAGCGATCGCGGCACGCAGCTGATCGCGCTCGGCGCCGGGCGCTAGCACCCACAGCTGATCGATCGCCGCCTCGCGATCGACATCGTCGCGAAGCTCGACGGGCGCATCGGGCCACGTCGGTTTATTTCGCGGCGATGCCCCGCATGCGGCGCTGATCAACACCGCGAAAATCAGCAGGCGCGCCATACGAACAACCTAGCATCCCCGAAGCGTTGTCATCGTGTATGTTGCTCGACGTGACGACAGCGCTCACTCAGCCTCCCACTGGGATTGTTGTTCAAAAGTACGGCGGCTCGTCGGTCGCCGACGCCGACAAGATCAAGCTGGTTGCGCAGCGCATCGCGCGCACCAAGGCGGCCGGCAAGAAGGTCGTCGTGGTGGTTTCGGCGATGGGCAAGACCACCAACCAGCTGATCGAAAAAGCCAAGTCGATCAGCTCCTCGCCCTCGCGGCGCGAGCTCGACATGCTCCTCACCTGTGGTGAGCGCGAGGCGATGTCGCTGCTATCGATGGCATGCGCAGAGCAGGGGCTCGAGGCGATCTCGTTCACCGGCTCGCAGGCCGGCATCCTGACCAACGATCGTCACTCGGGCGCGCGCATCGTCGAGGTCCGGCCGTTCCGCGTCGAGGACGAGCTCGATCGCGGCAAGGTCGTGATCGTCGCCGGCTTCCAGGGCGTGTCGTACAAGCGCGAGATCACCACGCTCGGTCGCGGCGGCTCGGACACCACCGCGGTCGCGCTGGCGGGCGCACTGCGCGCGGACTATTGCGAGATCTGTTCGGATGTCGATGGCATCTACAGCGCGGATCCGCGAATCGTCGACGCCGCGCAGCTGCTCCACTCGATCAGCCACGACGAAATGCTCGAGCTCGCAGCGCAGGGCGCGAAGGTGCTCCACGATGCGTCCGTCGAGTTCGCGCGCCGATCCGGCATCGCACTCTACGCGCGCGCCACCAACAAGGATGGCGGTGGCACGCGCGTCGATTTCACGCCGGAGCGCGAGCGCCAGGTCGCCGCGGTCACCGGGCAGAGCTCGCTGATCCGCATCCGCGTGTCCGGCGGCGCGGCCGTCGAACACTGCCTGCAGATCCTCGAGACCGCCTCGATCCCGCTCACCCACCTCGATCTCGAAGGCAAGGAGCTGCGCGTGTGGTTCACGATCGCGGACGTGCCCGACTGGGGCGAGGTCCGCAAGCGCCTCGACAACGTGCTCGCCGACCAGGTCGAGTTCGGCGAGGAGGGCGCGGTGACCATCGTCGGTCATGGCATCGGCTCGAATCCGGGCGTGATCAACAAGGCGCGGCAATCGGCCTTCGGTGCCGGCGTGCCGCTCAACGCGGTCAGCGTGTCGCCGCTGCGCGTGACGCTGTGGTGCGATCGGCCGCATGTCGACAACCTGACGCGAGCCCTTCACAAGACGTTCGTCGAGTAGCGGCGCCCATGACCTCTCCGCTCGCGCGCTTCATCCCGCACCTCGGGAGGCTCGGCCGCGCCACCCGCTGGCGTCGCGGTCGCGGAGCGCGCCCTCGCGTGTGGGCCCATCGCGGCGCCTCGGCGCTCGCGCCCGAGAACACGATGCGCGCGTTCGAGCTCGCCGTCTCCGGCGGTGCCGATGGCCTCGAGTTCGACGTTCGCCTCGACAGCGAAGGGAACGTCATCGTGTTTCACGACGATACGCTCGATCGCCTGGTCGGCCGCCCCGGCGCGATCGCCGATCTGTCCGCCGCCGAACGCGCCGCGCTCCGCGTCCGCGGCGAGCCGATTCCGCTGCTCGCCGAGGTGCTCGACGCGTTCGAGCTCGAGCTCGACATCGAGATCAAGTCCGAGCGGGTCGGTCGCGCCGACGATGTGGTCGCCGGCGTGGCGAAGGTGCTCGCCGGTTCGCGCCGGCTCGATCGGATGATGGTGTCGTCGTTCGATCCGGTGGTGCTACTGCAGCTCCATCACCGCATTCCGGAGATCGCGCTCGCGTACATCTTTCACCAGGATCAAACGCTGGTGGCACGTACCGGCCTGGTCGGTCGCGCGATCGGCGCCAGCCTCGTACATCCGCAGCACACGCTGTGCACCGCGAAGCGCGTCAAGACCTGGCACACCGCCGGTCTTCCCATCAACGCGTGGACCGTCGACGATCCGGCGGAGCTGCGCCGCCTCGCCGAGATCGGAGTCGACGGGGTGTTCTCGAACGATCCGGCCGCGGCGATCGCGGTCCTGAGCTCGTAGCCTCGGGGGATGCCGGAGAGCTGGATCTTCGCGTGACTTTTACAGCGTGGGAGCCCACGGATCGCCGGGTGGATCGGGAGGCGTGGGGATCCGCGGAGGCGGCTCGATCCTCCTGGGCGGGACGGGTAGAGTCCGCGGGCCGGGGCGCGCGCGCTCGAGCTGTGTGGTCTGGACGACGATCGTCATGCGCTGCATGCCGCGGATGATCTCGAGCGGAAGCGACTCGGTCTGGGAGTCGATGCTGTCGAGCGCCGTCTGGAGCGCCTGCTCGGAAGTCAGCGCGCTGTTGGCGATCGCCGCGATCACGTCGCCGTTCGAGAGCCCGATGGCATCGACGAACGTGCCGGGCTTGATCCCGTAGGCCTTGAAGCCAATCAGCTTGCCGTCGGCGTGCGTCGGGACGAGTTGTACGGCCTTGCCGGCCTGCAGCTCCTCGACGAGCTCTTCGATCGCGTGCTGCGGCGCCATCACCTTCCCGTCGGCGAATCGCCGGACGTCCGCGAGCAGATCGAGATCGAGCTCGATCGCCCCCGCGACCGCGCGGTCGACTTGGCGCGTCGCCTGACGCCGGGCCTCTTCGGCGATCCTGACCGTGCCTTCGGCTCGCGCCTGGTACTCGCGGGCGCGCGCGAGCTCGGAGGCCGAAGCCGAGGGCTGGGCTGCACCGCGCGTTAGCGCGAGCACCACGACACTGATGCTGAGCGCGGCACCCACGAGGGCGGCCACTCCGACGTAGAGCCGCTTGCGATCCGGTCGCAACACGGCGAGGAGCGCGGCCATGCTGGGCCACCGGCTCGCGGGATCGGGATCGAGCCCGCGGCGCAACACCGCGCGCAAACGCCGGGGCATGCGGGCGGCATCGAGCTTGGCCGGCCCGGCGATCACGGCCTGCTTCAGCTCCTCGATCGTCTCGCCGCGAAACGGTCGCGTGCCGGCGAACGCTTCCCACAGCGCGACGCAGTACGCGAACTGATCGGTCGCCGGCGTGATCACGCCGCCGGTCCACTGTTCCGGCCCCATGTACGCCGGCGTGCCGACCCACGATCCGGTCGCAGTCAACGTGGTGAACATCCCGGCCTGCAGCTCGGCGACCGCGGCTTGCGTGTCGAGCCCGCAGGCCAGCCCGAAATCGCCGACGACGACGCGGCCCGACTTGCTGCGCAGCACGTTGTGCGGCTTGAAGTCGCGATGGACGATGCCGGCCTCGTGTGCGGCGGCGAGCCCACGACCCGCTGCCAGGAACGCGTCGAGGATGTCTCGCGTCGATCGCGGTTCGGCGCGCAGCCAATCGGCGAGGGAGCCTCCATCGATCAGCTCCATCGTCACGAAGTCACGACCGGCCTCGCTGCCGATCTCGTAGATGGTGACGATGTTCGGGTGGGTGAGCCGCGCCATCGCCCGCGCCTCGCGCAGCAAGCGCTGGCGTGCCTCGGCGGTGGTCGCGCGCAGGATCAACTTCACCGCGACGTTCCGCTCGAGCTCGGGATCGAACGCCGCGTGGACGATGCCCATGCCGCCGACGCCGAGCTCGCGATCGAGGCGGTAGCGTCCGACCTGGCGATTCACCGGAGTGGCCGGCGGCTTCGCGACATCGCCGTGGGTCTGTGTCCGGTCCACCAGCGGCGCGGGCGACAGCTCGGTGGCCGCGAGGGCGTCATCGCGGTTGGACTCGCTCATGACCTCCGCAGCGT
>JACCYD010000662.1 GCA_013696695.1 Deltaproteobacteria bacterium
CGAGCCGTTGCACCTCGCCGACTTCGCGCGAGAGCTCGCGAAGCTCGGCCATCGGCACGATCGCGCGGGTCCGCTCCGGCGTCACCAGGCGCAGCAGGATCGCGCGGATCAGACCGGCCTTGTGCCCGCCGAGGTCGTTGACCACGCGATCGGCGTGACTCGCGAGCGCACCGGCGACGCCGCCCATCGCCGCGTAACTGGCGTGGGTCAGCATCTTGCGCGAGGTATCGCGTGCGTCCCACAGCTTGGTCGCGGCGAACTGCAACAGCGGCAGCGCACCCGGCGTGGTCTCGAGGTGCGCGAGCATGTCGTCGACGGTTTCGGGAGACTCGAACCGGAAGCCCGCCATCTCGGCCGGCTGCACGATCGCTTCGCGCAGGCCATCGCGGCTCGGCGGACCGAGGAAGAACAGGCCTTGCGTCAGCTCGGCGACGAACCGCTGATCCTCCGCGACGCGATCGAGGAAGTCGGAGCGGATCGACAGCACGACGCGCAACGGGCTCGTCGCGTCGTCAGCGACCGCCGACAGACACGCGGTGAACGCCGCGCGCTCCGCCGGATCAGCCGTCTGCGTGTAGAGCTCCTCGAACTGATCGACGAACACCAGCAGCCGGCGATTGTCGCGACGCGCTCGCCCACGCAACACGTGACCGAGGTGACCGGGTTCCTTACGGAGCGTCTCGACGAGCTTCTTCTGCTCGTCCAGCTCGTCGGAGAGGTTGACCGCGGTCGCGACCATCGGCTGGATCACCGCGGCGAGCGACTCGAGCGGCTTGCGGCCCGGCCGGATCACCAGCGTCTCCCAGGTCTCGCCCGATCGCTTGAGGGCGGGCACAAGACCGGCGCGCACGAACGACGACTTGCCGACGCCCGAGCTACCGACCACCGCCATCAACGGCTGATCGCGGATGCGCGTCATCATCGACGCGATCTCGCGGTTGCGACCGAAAAACTTGCCGGCGTCGCCTTCCTGGAACGACGACAGACCGGCGTACGGGCTCTCGTCGATCTGGAGCGCCTGGGTGCGAGTGTGTCCACCGGCGACGGCACCGGCGAACGGCTCGAGCGCGGCGAGCAGCTCGCCGGCCGACTGCCAGCGCTGCTCCTTGAGCTTGAGCAAGCACCGATCGACGATCTGCACGAGCTCGCGCGGCACGTCGATCGGCGCAGATTCCTGCATCGAGGGCATCGGCAGCTCGAGCATCGCGGTGACGACGAGCTGGTTGCCGTCGAGCGGATGCAGCGGATGGCGACCGCAGATCAAACGGTGCAGCAGGATGCCCACTGCCCAGATATCCGTCAGGTGATCGATCTCGATGCCGATGCCCCACTGCTCGGGGGACATGTACTTGAGCGTGCCCATGATCGTGCCGGCACGGGTCAGGTTGGTGTTGGTCCCGGTCGCGAGCTCGAGCGGGCTGGGCATCCGGATCGCCGCCGCTGACCCCTTCGACTCCGCCGGGCTCGCGCCCTGCTGGAGCACCTTCGCAATGCCGAAGTCGAGCACCTTGATCGTGCCGGCCTCGGTGATGAAGATGTTGTCGGGTTTGAGGTCGCGGTGGACGATGCCTTGGTCGTGCGCGCAGGCCAGTGCGCGAAGCACCGAGCACATGATCTCGACGGCGCGCTGGTACGGCAGCTTCGCGCTGTTTTCCGTCAGCGCCGTCAGCGGCTTGCCGGTCAGGAACTCGAGGACGATGTAGGGCGACGAGCTGTGCTCGCCGACCTCGTAGATCACGACGATGTTGTCGTGCTGGCAGCGCGCGGTGGTGCGCGCCTCGACGAGGAAGCGATCCGTCAGCTCCTTGTTCTGGTTGCTCTGAAGGAACTTGATCGCGACGCGCCGACCGAGACGAAGATCGCGGGCGAGGAACACGGTCCCCATGCCGCCTTCGCCGATCATCTTGATCATCTCGTACTGGTTGATGCGGACGCCGGGGTGCGGAGCAGCGGCGGTGGCGTGGACCGCGGTCGACGCGCCCTCGAACTGATCCCACATGCCCGACCGACCAGTGCCCGCCACCGACGGTGCAACCGACGGCCGCTTCGCACGGGGCGCTGCGACGGAGGTCTGCGCGCTCGGGTGGGCGACGACGCCGGGAATCGGTGTCCCTTGCGCGATCGAGCCGGGTGCCACCGTCGGCACGGGACCCGATGGTACCGGGGATGGTCCCGACGGACCGAGCACCACCGTCGCGTCGGTCGGGGCGGAGGGCCCAGAGCTTGTCGACTTTGGTCGCGGCGCGGGTGCCAGCCCTGTCAACGTCGTATGCGGGCGCGGTGTCGCGGTGCTCGCGATGGTCGCGTCGACCGCGTTGTTGCGAACGTTGGTGCCCGCGGCCATGGGCGAAGGTTGTTGCGACGCGCTTTTCGGGCGCGCTTGCGCACCGTTCACGTCGTTCGTGTGGCCCATACGAGTCTTGTCCTGATCGCTCATCGTCGTGTCCTTGCGGGAGCCCACCCGATCGGCACGTCATCGTGCCAGTCCCCAATCAACACGATGATAGACGAGCATCCGCCGGATTTCCTCCACAGCCGCGCAGGTTTACATTCCTACATGTGCGTCCACCGCGCCTCGGCAAACCGCCGAGCTTCGATTCGCGCCCGCGAATTTAGCGCCTCGATCGTCGACGATCGTGTCGAACGCCGCGAGATCGCGGCGCGAAGTTTGTGAAACCGAACTTATGGAAGGGTGTCTGTGGGCCATGCGCTTGGCCGTGGTCGCTTCGCTACTCTGCGCGTGTAGCAGCTACGACCCCGTCGACGAGATCACACATCGCGAGCTCCCGAACACCGGAGCGGCGATCCGAGCGATCCTCGCGGAGGCCGGCAACGCGCAGATCTACGCGATCGGCGAGTACCACGCGACCAACAAGCTCGAGACCCGCGCGCCGCTCGCCCACTTCACCGACGACATCGTCGGGCGGCTCGCGCCGTGGGCCGACGACCTCGTCGTCGAGGCGTGGTTCGACTCGTCGTGCTCGGGCGATGGCGTGCAGGCGCAGATCCAGGCCGTGACGAACCGGCCGTCTGCGGCCGCCGATCTCGCACAGCTTGCCGCGACCACCCACGCGCGCATGCCGATGCACGGCTTGCCGATGACCTGCATCGAGCATGCGAGCGTCCTCGACCCCAAGGGGCGAGTGGATTTCTTTCGCCTCCTCGTGATGGTGACCGACAAGCTTCGCGAGCGCACCGAGGTGCTCGTCAAGCAGGGGCACTCGGTGATCGTCTACGGCGGCGCGCTGCATAACGATCTCTACCCGCGCTACGCGCTCGACGAGCTGTCGTACGCCTTGCCACTCGCGAAGCAGACCAGCGTGCTCGAGATCGATCTCGTGGTGCCGGAGGTCGTCGAGCCGCTCAAGATGCTGTGGCAGGAGCCGTGGTATCCGCTGCTGTCGCGCGCGTCGCCCGATCGCGTGCTGCTGTGGGAGCGCGGCCCGAATAGCTACGTGTTGATCTTGCCGGCGAACAACGAGGCTGTCGCGCAGCGCGTGCGCGTGAAGTGGTGATCACTTCGTGATCGGCAGCGTGCCGAGCCGGAACATCAGGACATCGTTCGACGGCGTGACGCCGGTCGGCCGAACCTTCTGGCTCTGATTGACCTGCGGGGCGATCACGAGGCCGATCGCGATCGCGTTCGTCCTCCACTCGTTCGGGAGCTTCAGCGAGAACCGCTCGCGGATGTACTCGCCCTTCTTCCATCGCGTCGTCGGATACGAGCCATCGGCTGTGATCCGGAACGAGCTGCGCAGCGCGGACACCGGCACGGGATCGGTGAGCGGCGCGGCGGCGTCGACCGGCCATGCGACCAGCTGCATCTTGTACGAGGTCGAGGTTGGCTCGTTGGGCTGGAAGTAGACGTGGAAATCGGCCATCAGGCTCGGGATGGGCGGCTTCGCGAGATCGCGGCCGATGCCGATGATGTCGACCTTGCCGCCTTCGATCGTCTGCCCGGTGACGGCGACCTCGGGCTTCGGCACCTCGCGCAGCAACACGTCGGCGATGCCGCGGAACTGCTGGTTGAACTTCGCGTCGCGGTCGTACATCACGCGATCCATCCAGTTCGCGAGCTCGCGCTTCATGCCATCGAGGGCCGGTGACGCGCCCTTGAGCGCGATGTTGGTGGTCTCGTTCGGGTCGGTCATTCGATCGTAGAGCTCGTAGATGTTGCTCGACAGGAAGTAGACGAGCCGGTAGCGATCCGAGACCGCGGCGCGCCGCTTGTTTGGAGCGTTGGTCTCCACGAACACGACGCGCTCCTTGTCCTCGGTGCCGTAGAACAGCGAGCTGATCAAGCTGCGACCTTCGAAGCGCTCCTTCGAGACGTCGATGCCAGCGAGCGCGGAGACCGTGGGCACGATGTCGAGCGGCGTCACCGGACCGTTGACCGTGCGCGCAGGATTGTCGGGGATGAAGAAGATCATCGGCACGTGGGTGAGCCCGCGATACAGCGCAGTGCCGTGGGTACCGAGCGGAATGCCGTGCTCGCCCATGCTCTCGCCGTGATCGCTGGTCACGATGACGATCGTCTTCGCGAAGGCAGGCATCTGCTTCATCTCGTCGAGCAGGCGACCGACTTCTTGATCGGTCCATCGCAGCTCGCCGTCGTAGAGGTCGCCGTCCTCGCGGCCGTAGTCGACGACGTCGGGATGCGCGACGTAGCGGCCGTGCGGATCGATGTAGTGCGCCCACAAGAACCACTTGCGCTTCTGGTTGCGAGACATGAACGCGAGCGCCGAGTTCGTCACCTTGTCGGCGACGACGCGGAACGGATCGGGGTTCTGGCCGATCGAGTTATCGTATTCGTCGAAGCCCTGCTCGAGGCCCCAGTCGCTCCACCACTCGTGCGAGCCGATCGCGCCCGTGTAGTAGCCGCCGCGCTTCATGATCTCCGCGAGCATGAGATTTTCGGGGAGTAGCAACGGGGGCCAGCCCGGGCGCGGCTCGTCGGAGAACGCCACGCCGGAGTGGAAGAACCTCGAGGTCAGGATCGCGGGGATCGAGGCCATCGTGCCCACCGCGGGCGCGTGCGCGAACGTGAAGTTCGTCGACTTGGCGACCAGCTCGGAGAGTCTCGGGGTCGTGTCGCGACCGCTTCGCTCGCGATAGCCGCCGAACGACGTGTGGTCATAGCGAACGGTATCGATCGTGAGTAGCAGGATGTTCCAGTCCTTCTTGAACGAGTCCGGCACCGGCACGAACGGCCCCGATGGCGGGATCAGATCCGCGAGCGTGACATCGCGCCCATCGCAGTTCTGATCGATCCCGTCACCGGGCACGTCCGCGGCGCCGGGATGGCGGTCGTCGTCCATCGGAGCGCAATCGATCTCGCCGAGCAGGGAGCCGAAGCCATCGCGGTCGACATCGTTCGCGGCGCGGATCAGCTCGATCACCTTCTCGAAGGCGGGTGACGCCGTCGAGGCGGTGTACTTGGTCTCGAGGTCGGCGCCGAAGTAGATCAAAGACGACACGATCAGCGCGAGCGTCCCCGCGCCGATGATGCGCGCGCGACGCTTGTCTCGACGATAGGGCTTCGCGAGCGCGTGATAGCGCGCGCCGAGCCCGAAGCCGTACGCGAGGACGATCGCGCTGATGCACAGCCGCACCGGAAGCACCGAACGGCTCTGCGGCATCAGGTTCCAGATCACGGCGATGCCGGCGATCGCGACGCCGCCGAAGGCAAGGCCCGCGGCCCGCCAGCGGCCGAGCGGGTTCCACGCCCCGAACGGCGATAACGCGCGCGCCCCGGTGTGCGCTGCGATCGCGAGCCCGCGATGCAGCGGGATGCACACCAGCACGGCACCGAGGGCACACGCGGCGATCGCCCCGGCGGTGAGCTGCGGCTCCTTGAAGCGCACGGTCGCCCACGCGGCGGCGCGCTGGACCACGAAGCCGAGCACCAGGCCGCCGAGCATGCCGGCCCACAGCTGCGGCACGCCGCGCCGGACGCCGTCGACGAGCGGCCCGAGGGCGAACAATCCCGGCGCACGGCCGGCTGCAGGATCGACGCGGTTGCGAACGACGCGGGTGGCCACCATCACCGCAGCCAGCGCGAGCACGAGCAGCAGCCACAGCACGGCGGCGAGCGTGAGCGTCAGCACGACCAGCTTCAGCTTGCTGACGATCGAGCCGACCGGACCGTACGCCCACAGCGTGAGGGCGAGCTCGATCGGTGCGAACAGCAGCACACCGCCGGCGGCCATCGCGATCGCGCGCCCGACGTCAGCGCGCGCGGCCTCGCCGAGGCACTTGTACGTCCGCATGCCTGTCACGTCGTATCACGGGTTCGTGACACGACCCCGGTTTTCGTGCGATGCACCATCCATCCTGCGCACGACCCAAGAGTTCGACGAGCCGGCGACGATTCCGCCCGACGACGTCCAGACACCCAGCGATGATGAAATCGAACGCTGGGTGCTCGCGTATCTGCGCCACGCGCCGCTGTCGCTGACGCTGCGCGAGATCAACCGGCTGATCGCCGTCGAAGCGGTCGCGAGCGGAAAAGGGCCGATCCTGGATGTCGGCTGTGGCGATGGCTTCTGGTGGACGCTGCGCGGCGACGGCGGCCGCGAGATCTACGGCATCGACATCTCGGCCTCCGAGGTCGCCCAGGCCAAGCTACGGA
>JACCYD010000810.1 GCA_013696695.1 Deltaproteobacteria bacterium
ATCGAACGTCACCCCCGCACGGCTCGAGCGGTTCTTCACGCCACGGTCGTCGGGCTATCAGATCAGCAGCGAGCTGCGGCAGCTGATCGTGTTCGCGCGGCACAACGTCACCAAGGACGCGCCGTTCACGAAGATGCACTTCATCTCGTGCCGGAACATGCTGATCTACTTCCAGCCGCAGGCGCAGCGCACGGTGCTCTCGCTGTTCCACTTCGGCCTGGTGGCGGGCGGCACGCTGTTCCTCGGCGCGAGCGAGACGCCGGGCGTGCTGAGCGACGAGTTCGCGATCATCGACGATCACTGGAAGCTGTTCCGGAAGCGCCGCGACGTTCACCTGCTCGGGCAGGTCCGACTGTCGCAGCTGCGCTCGGCGACGGTGACGACGATGCCGCAGCTCGACCAGCGTCGATCGAACGGTGCCGATCCGCTGATCCTCGCGACCTACGATCAGCTGCTCGACCTGTTCATGCCGCCGGGCCTGCTGGTCGACGAACGTCATGCGCTGGTCGACACCTACGGCGGTGCCGAGAAGCTGCTGCGCTTCAAGCCTCGACGGCCGTCGAACAACGTGCTCGACCTGCTCGGTGATGATCTGCGCACCGTGGTCTCGGGCGCGATGCAGCGCGCGTTCAAGGATCGCGAGACGGTGTCGTACTCGGGCGTCCGCGTGCCGAAGGACGACGGCGATGTCCGCTGCGTGGTCACCGCGCAGCTACTGGTCCATCCGCGCACCAATGTCCGCAACGTGCTGATCACGTTCCGCGAGATGACCGAGGAGGTTCGCCCCGAGGCGCTCGGGACAGCTCCGGTCGCGGCGCCGATCTCGATGTCGGAGGCCTCGGCAGAGCGGATGCAGACGCTCGAGACCGAGCTCCGTTACACGCGCGAGACGCTGCAGTCGACGATCGAGGAGCTCGAGACCTCCAACGAGGAGATGCAGGCTACCAACGAGGAGCTGGTCGCCTCGAACGAGGAGCTGCAGAGCACCAACGAGGAGCTGCACTCGGTCAACGAGGAGCTCTACTCGGTCAACGCCGAGTACCAGCAGAAGATCATCGAGCTCAAGGAGCTCAACGGGGACATGGCGCACCTGCTCGAGGGCACCGATGTCGGTACCGTGTTCCTCGACGCCGAGCTCCGGATTCGCCGCTTCACGTCGCAGATGGCGCGGGTGTTCCGCTTCCAGCCCACCGATATCGGTCGCCGGATCTCGGACTTCGCGCACAACATCGAGCGCCCACAGCTCGCCGACGAGATCGAGGCGGCACTCCGCGATGGCACGGTCGTCGAAGATGAAGTGCGCGATCGCAATCGCACGCCGTACTTCCTCCGCATCTTGCCGTACCGCGGTCAAGCACGCGCGAATGGGATCACCTTGTTCGGCAACCAGGGCGCTCCGGCGCCGACGATCGATGGTGTCGTGCTGACGCTGACGGACCTCACCGCGCTCGACAAGGTGCGCACCAACGTCGAGCAGCTGTCCGCAATCGTCGAGTGGGCCCACGACGCGATGTTCGTGCTCAATCTCGAAGGCGTGATCACGACGTGGAACCGCGGCGCCGAGAAGCTCTACGGCCACCCGGCGGCCGAAGCGATCGGCAAGTCCGTGAGCGTGCTGATGGGCGACCAGGCGAAGCAGCTCGCGAGCTACCTCGCAGAGATCTCGTGCGGTGAACGCGTCGAGCATGCGACCTCGCTCAACCGCCGCAAGGACGGCACGCGGCTCGATGTCTCGGTCACGATCTCGCCGATCTTCCACGGCTCGACGATCGTCGGTGCGTCGACGATCGTGCGCGACATCTCGAAGATGGTCGAGACCCAGCGCGCGCTCGAATCCGAGCAGCACAAGGTCAAGGAGCTGCTCGCGCAGACCGAGGAGCTCGCGCATCGTCGCGAACAATTCCTCGCGATGCTGTCGCACGAGCTGCGCAATCCCCTCGCCGCCGTGCTCAGCGCCACCACGGTGCTCGAACAGCGGCCGGCGATCGAGGTGTCGAGCCGGTGCCAGTCGGTGATCCAGCGCCAGTCGACGCACATGAAGCGCTTGCTCGACGATCTGCTCGATGTCTCGCGCATCACCTCGGACAAGTTCACCGTCGAGCGCACCGATCTCGATCTGGTCGAGGCGATCGATACCGCGATCGAAGCCACCGCGCCGTTGCTCGCGCAGCGCGCGATCGAGCTGCAAGCCGATCTTCCGCCGCACCGCGTCCCGGTGCGCGGCGATGTCCGCCGGCTCACCCAGGTGTTTGCAAATCTGCTGGCCAACGCCGCCAACTACTCGCCGCCCGCTACCCGCGTCGCGCTGAGCGTGGCGATCCAGAGCGGCCAGATCGCGGTTCACGTGCGCGATCACGGCGATGGCATCGATCCGGCGCTGCAGCCGAAGATCTTCGATCTGTTCGTGCAGGCCGAGCAGAAGCTCGATCGCTCGCGCGGTGGCCTCGGCGTCGGGCTCTCGCTCGCACGCACGATCGTCGGTCTTCACGGCGGCACGATCGGCGTCCACAGTGAAGGCCTCGGAAAAGGCAGCGACTTCGAGGTCCGCCTTCCGCTCGCCAACCAGCGCAGCGAGGAGGCCCGCGGCTCGCTGACTCCGCACCACCCGTGCCGGATCGTGTTGATCGACGATCAGGATGATTCGCGCGACATGCTGCGCGTGATGTTCGAGTCCAGGAACCACGTCGTGTTCGACGGCTGCGACGGCGGCATCGCGATCAAGCTGATCTCCGAGCACAAGCCGCACGTCGCGTTCATCGACATCGGCTTACCGGTGATGAACGGGTTCGAGTCGCACAGCAGATCCGGATGCGCCCCGAGCTCAAGGATGTCGTGCTGGTCGCGCTGTCGGGCTACGGCAATCACTCCGACGTCACCGCCGCACTCGAGGCCGGCTTCGACGAACACGTCACCAAGCCCGCCGAGTTCTCGCCGCTCGAGCAGATCCTCGCGCGCAAGCGCCGCGATCTCACGCCCGATCCGGTGTGACGACTTGTTCGCTCGGCCTCGCCTCGCTACTTGTTGCAGTCGGCGTACTTGTCTTCGCAGTAGCCGCCGCCGTTCTTGCGACGGTGGCTCGCCGTCGGCTGGCCGAGCTGGACGTTGAGCTGCGGCACGGTCACCGTCTCACCAGCAACGACCGTGATCGTCTCCTTCGACTCGCCGCTATCGGGAGCCCACGCGAAAACCTTGTACTTGCCGGCCGGAACGCCGGCGAGCGAGAACCGACTGTTGACCACCGGCACGATGTGCTCGCTGTCGACCACCTTCACCTTGGCCGTCATCTGGACGTGGATGTCGCAGTAGATGTCGTACTCACCCTCGTCGAGGAACTTGCGACTCCGCATCTTGCCGCTGCCGTAGCGCGACAGATCGAACATCGGCGTCGACGGCGAGAACACGTTGTGCTCGTCGCCGCCGCGTTGGGATGGAGCCTCCTGGTTCGGGAACTCGACGGTGGAATTGACCGGAATCACCAGGCGGTCCGGGATGAACCTCCGGTTCTTCTGGACGATCTGCGTGGTGACAGCTTTCGGCGGGATGGGGCGGCCGCGCCGCACCGGCACCAGGTAGACGTAGCCGTCCGGAATCTTCACGTCCTTGCCGTCGCGCACGAACTTGACGGTGCCGGTCACCGTGCCGTCGGTCGGCGCGGCCGCGGGCACCCGCGCGACGAACACCGTCGACACACCCAGCAGCAGATAGCTTGCGAATCGCATCGTCCAATTCCTCGGCTCAGTCTGTCTTCACCACGATCGAGCTCGTGATCACGTCGTGGGGGAAGTTGGGGACCCCGAGCTCGTGATTCCAGTTGTATTCGACCTTCGCGAGGACGTGGCTATTCACGTCGACGTGCAGCCCGAACGTGCCGCGAATCGAGCGGGCCTCGTACACGAAGTCGGCACCTTGCTGGTGGGTGGCCTCGCGCCAGTCGAACCGGACGTAGGGGACCCACCGCTTCATCCGCCGGCTGACCAGCACGTACGCACCTTTGTAATCCAGGCACGGGGCGAGGTCGCACTCGGCACGCTGGAGCCCGGGCATCCGCTCGGTGTTGGTCCCCGTCTGACGGCCTTGCACGAATTCCGCGGTGGCATCGAAGCCGTTCAGATCGATCAAGTTGAGATCGATGCCGTAGTGCCACTGCACGACGCCTAGATCCGCCTGGCCATCCTGCGGCCCGACCGCGCCCGACGCCCCGACCCACAGGGCCTGGCCGACCGGCAGCTTGTACTCGAGGTGACCGGCGAGGCTCGGCAGCTTGTTCGCGCGAAGCTCGGGATCCGGCGAGAACCGCTCCTCGAAGTTGTCGCCGTTGATGATCGCGGCCGACCACTGCACGTGGGTGCCGACGTAGCGTGCGTCGATGCCGATCGGGCGGCCGCAGGTATATCTACAGATCAGCGACGGCGTGACGCCGAGCCTCCGGTGCGTATCCTGCGAGCGGTACTCGACGCCGAGCACCGATTCGATCTTTCCGGCATCGACGTACAAATAGTGTTTCGGCGAGGGCTTGTACGTCACCTGCGCGAAGCTGACCTCGAACGTATCGGTGCCGGGACGCGGCAACAGCTGGGCGAGCGCATCGATCGAGACGTCGTCGTTCACCTGCTTCTTGATCGCGAGCCCGATGGTGTTGACGATCACCGACGGCCGACCGCTGCTGTTGATCGCGTCGTTCTCGACCTCGCGCGAATCGGCAGTCTCCGCAGGATCGCCGAGCGAGTTGATCATCGTCGTGAACGGATCGCCCATGAACACCCACTGGCCCGCGACGGTGTTGCGATAGCCGGGATAGTTCTGGTGCAAGAAGTCGCTGCGAATGCCGGCACCGTTACCGGCGACCGCGAACGCACCGACGTCGATAAACGCGGAGATCGCGACCGAGCGGCCCAGCGGCATCAGCTTCGTGACCTGATCGCGCGTCGCATCGTCACCGCGTTGATGCTTCTCGAGCTGCTTCGAACGTTGCTCGAGATCATCCAGCCGTTCGGCGAGCTCGTCGGGCGTCGGCACGTCCGGATCGACCGTTGGCGGTTCCGGTATTGGAGGTGACGGCTCCGGCGCGTCCGGCGTCTCTGGCGTGGGTTCCGGTTCGGGGTCGGGCTGCCACATCGGCCACGCATGCGCGAGCGTCGGGAAGCAGACAAAAGCGATGACGAAAGCGATGACGATCGCAGCGCGGTTCACGGCGTCTCCGGGATCCAAGCGCTGTCCACCGGCCGGCCGGTGAGCGAGCGAAGGAACGCCTCGAGGTCGCGTGCCTCGTCGTCGGTGATCTCGAGCGGCTGGATGCGGCCATCCTTGATTCCGGAAAACCCTTGGCGATCACCTCCGCGCCGGTAAAACTCGATCACCTCGGTGAGCGTCGCGTACTGACCGGCGTGCATGTAAGGACCGGTCTCCGCGACGTGGCGAAGCGGCGGCGTGAGGAACTCGCCGAGTCGCGAATCCGGGACCGCGAGGTCCCCGAACACCTCGTCGCCATAGCCGCCGTCGATCGGGGACACGTTCGCGCCGAGCTGCGCGACGCCGGTGTTGTGAAACTTCAGATCGGAGAGCAGGGGACCGCGGTGACAGTCGACGCACATGCCCTTGCCGATGAACACGGCGAGGCCACGTCGTTCGGCGTCGCCAAAGTGCTCGACCGGCGCCGTACGGCCGTCGACGATCGGACTGCGGAGGTAATTGTCGAACGGCGACCCGACGCTGTTGAGCTGCCGGATATAGGCCTCGAGAACCAGCGAGATGTTTGTGAACACCTCCGCTGGGGTGTCGCATGGCATCGAGTCGCACGTGCACTCGTAGGTGCCGATCATCGGCACCTTGATGCAGCTCGGAGGAAATGATCCGAACAGCCCGGCGTAGCTCATGAAGTAGCTGCCGTTGTTGTGGATCGCATTCGCGATCTCCTCGCCATTCGAATTCATCGCCTTCGGTCCGGCGATCTTCAGCACCTCGGCGGCGGTCGTGTACTTCCCCGTCCACGAGAACACCAGCCCGCACTCGAAGGGGTCGGCGTCGGGCTGCTCGCAGTTGGCGCGCGCGACCACGGCCTTGAGCGAGACGTTCACCGGAGACATCGCGTTGTGCTTGGTCGGGCCTTTCGCGCCGAACGACAGGTTGCCTGGTGCCGAACGGGTATCGATGAAGAAGTGGGCCGGGTCGTGGCAGTCGGCGCACGCGACCTTGTCGTCCTCGCCCGCCGCTCCGAGCGCCGAGGGATCGTTCGCGAGTGATGGATCGGCCGAGTAGTCGATCGGCCCCGACATCGTCTTGTCGAAGAACAATGCCTTGCCGAATTCGGCGGCGGCGATGCACCGATCGAGAGAGGTTGCGGCGAATTGCGGCGGGCAGAGCTCGGGCCCGGGCGGCTCGAAGGTCTGGAGGAACGCCCACTCGTCCTCCGTGAACGTGTCGTCGATCCGCGCCTGCTCGGACCAGCAGGAGGCACCACCGAACAGACACACCACGCCAAGCAACGCTTGACCCCGCGTCATCACCCGCCACCACCGTATCATGCTTGCCGGTGTTGCAGCGGTCGTGCCATCGTGGCGCGTCGAGGCATGGGGGATGCAGATGCACGGGGCAAGGTGGGCCTCGCGGACGAGCTCGATACGATCGACGGCGTCGAGATCGCATCGCCGTCACCGCCGCCGGCACCGATCGCCGCGAAGCCGCCGCTGACCGACTATCTCGATCCGGTCACCGTCGAGAAAGGTCACTACAAGTACTCGCACGAGATCGCGTCGGGCGGCATGGGACGCGTCTATGCGGCGCGTGATCTACGGCTCGGTCGCGCGGTCGCGATCAAGCAGCTGCTACCGCGCAATCGCGATGCGGCGCGCCGCTTCGAACGTGAGGCACGCATCACCGCTCGGCTCCAGCATCCGGCGATCATTCATGTCTACGAGGCAGGAATCTGGAGCAGCGGCGAACGCTTTTACGCGATGCCCCAGGTCATCGGCCGCTCGCTTGACAAGGTGGTGGCCGAGCGACCGTCGCTGGAGAAGCGGCTCGGCCTCGTCCCGAACGTGATCGCGGTCGCCGACGCGCTCGCGTACGCGCACAACGAGAACGTCATCCATCGCGACCTCAAGCCCGCGAACGTCCTGGTCGGCGCGTTCGGCGAGACCGTGGTCATCGATTGGGGACTCGCGAAGGATCTCGGCACTCCGACGGATCCGGTCGAGTCGATGCAGATGCGGCTGCGCTCCGATCCCGAGGAGACCAACGTGGGCAGCATCATCGGCACCCCGGCGTACATGCCGCCGGAGCAGGCGCGCGGGGAATCCGTCGATCGCCGTGCCGACGTCTATTCGCTCGGCTCGCTCCTCTATTACGTGCTCGTCGGCGCGCCACCCTATGCCGGCAAGTCGTCGAACGACGTGCTCGATCAGGTCAAGGCAGGCGCGTGCCGACCGATCGGCGCGCGCGAGCCCGACGCGCCCAAGGATCTGGTCGCGATCGTCAACAAGGCGATGGCGCGCGACGCCGACAACCGCTACGCAGATGCGGGCGAGCTGGTCAGCGATCTCAAGCGGTTTCAGACCGGTCAGCTGGTCGCTGCGCGCAGCTACACCACGCGCCAGCTGCTGTGGCGGTGGCTGCGACGCTACCGCGTCGTCGTCGGCATCTCGGTCGGCGCGCTGGTGGCGCTCGCGATCGTCGGCGCGATCAGTATCTCGCGCATCCTGCACGAGCAACAGCAGCAAGAGCTGCGTCGCACCACGCTGCTCGAGGAGCGCGGCCGCAGCGAGCTGCTCGGCGGCCAGGCCGGGCGTGCGATCGTGTATCTCGCCGAGGCAGCCAAGGATGGCAGGCCGGGCGGCGCTCGCGGGCTGCTGATCGCGGATGCGCTCCGGCCGTTCGAGTCGCAGCTCGCGAGCTATCCCTCGAGTGGCGATCGGGACAGCGTCGCGTTCAGTGCCGATGGCAACCGCGTCGTCACCCTCGACGCGCGGATCCACGTGCGGGCGAACGGGGTCGACCAGGTGCTCGGCGCGCCAGGTCGCAGCTCGCAGGTGCTGTTCGCACCCGACGGACGCGTGCTCACGGTCGACGACGACCACGTGGTTCGCGTGTGGTCGACGACCGGCACCCTCGACAAGGAGCTCAAAGGACATACCCGCGTGATCCTGGACATGCACCTGTCCGCGGATGGTCGCTCGCTTGCCACGGGAAGCGCCGACGGCACCGCGCGGGTGTGGGATCTGAACGCCGGCGGGTACCACACGGCGAGCTGCGGCGATGGCCTGCCCGTGTACGCGGTCAGGATGGCGCCGAGCGGCAACTACGTGGTGTCGGCCACCGACGACAACGTACTTTGCTACTGGGACGCCCATAACGGTGCGCAGCTGAACCTGATGCGCGGGCACAAGGGCCGGATCTCCAGCATTCGATGGTTCCCCGATCCGGCCCGGCGTCTCGTGCTGACCGCGAGTGCCGACGGCAACGCGCTGCTGTGGGATCCGTTTCGCGGCAAGCCGGTGATCCAGCCGATGTCGCACGACGGCCGTGCGATCACGCGCGCCGAGTTCTCGTCGGATGGCCGTTCGGTCGTCACCGCCGGCGCCGATTCGCTCGCGCGGTTGTGGACGATTCCCGACGAGTTTCCCGTCGACGATCCATCGCTTCGCGCGCGCGAGCAGCGCCGCTTCGCAGGCCATGCCTCCGGCCTCACAGCGGCGGTGTTCGATGCGACCGACGAGCGCATCGCGACCGCGGGGATCGATAACAAGGCGAAGGTGTGGGACGCCGCGACCGGCGAGCTCCTCGCGACGTTCGAGCACGCCGACGTGGTCTCGACGATCTCGTTCGCTCCCGATGGCCAGCGCCTGCTCACCGCGAGCACCGATCGCACGGCTCGGCTGTGGGACCTGTCGACGGGCGTCGCGAAGCGACCGTACGAGGCCGATGCCGTCGTCCACGCTGTTGCGGTGTCGCGCGACGGTAGCGTCGCTGCGGCGCGCACCGATAGCCGGATCTCGATCTGGGGTCCGGGCAGCGACAAGCCGGAGATCCTTCGCAACCACGCGGCCCGCGTGCTGGCGATCGCGTACTCGCCCGATGGCCGCTGGCTCGCGAGCGGTGGCGAGGAGGCTGCCGCGCAGGTGTTCGACGCGCGGAGCCGCGCTCCGGTTCGGGTCCTCGACGGGCATCAGCGTCCGATTCGCTGGCTCGTGTTTTCGGGCGATAGCACTCAGCTCGCGACCGCCGGCGATGAAGGCGTGGTCCGCGTGTGGTCGGTCGCGACCGGGACGGTGACGCGGATGCTCCGCCACTCGGCACCGCTGCTCCAGCTCGCGATGTGCGCCTGATCGACGTCATCGGCGAAGGCACCGATGGCAGTGCGCTGGTGATCCTGCCCGAGGTCGAGCGCGACCAGGCGCGCGCGATCGCGACGGCCGTGATGGCCTCTCTGCGCGCGGTCAACGACAAGGTTCGCGGCGGGCTCGCGCTGTGCCCCTCGGATGCCTGCGATGTCGACACCATGCTCGTCGCCGTGCGCAATGCCGCGGCGACGGCCGAGCCGGGCACGTTCGCCGAGGCCAGCGAAGCGGCGACCGAGATCCAGCTCGGTTCTCGATCCGTGATGGTGCTCGATCCGGCGATGCGGCGTGTCTACGGTCTGCTCGAGCGGCTCGGCCCGACGTCGCTGCCGGTGCTGATCCTCGGCGAGACCGGCGTCGGCAAGGAGAATGCGGCCTACGCGGTCCACCACTACTCGAAGCGAGCCGGCGCGTTCCACGCCGTCAACTGCGCCTCGATCGCGGAGTCCCTCGCCGAGAGCGAGCTGTTCGGCCACGAAAGGGGCGCGTTCACCGGTGCGGTGTCAGCGAAGGCGGGTCTGTTCGAGAGTGCGGCCGGGGGTACGGTGTTCCTCGACGAGGTCGGCGAGCTGTCGCCCGCGATCCAGGCCAAGTTGCTACGCGCGCTGCAGGAGAAGACGATCACCCGGGTGGGCGACACCCGCGAGCGCGCGATCGACGTCCGCATCGTGGCGGCGACCCGGCGCAACCTCGACGAGGAAGTCGCGCATGGCAGGTTTCGCGACGACCTGATGTACCGCCTCGCGGGAGCCAAGGTGATGCTGCCGCCGTTGCGTGATCGCCGCTGCGAGATCCCACTCCTCGCGCGGAAGTTCCTCGAGGCGTTCTGTCGCGAGCACGACCGGCCTCGCAAGGAGATCACCCCCGACGCGATGCAGGTCCTGCTGACCTACTC
>JACCYD010000817.1 GCA_013696695.1 Deltaproteobacteria bacterium
GCGGTGGCCAGTGCGGCACCAGCGAACACGGCAGCGCGCGACACGCGACCGAGCGTGCTCGAACGCGGCGGCGAGGCGTCGAGCGGCTCGCTGCAGAACGGGCACGCGGTTTCGGTGATCGAAACGTGACGCTGACAGGCGGCGCAGGGCTTCAGCTGCATGCCGCGAGCGTACCCGCTCCTCGGGCTCCGAGGCGGTCGGTGACCGTAATGCCTTCGCGTTTCAGACCAGTCGCCGGCGAGCGGGCGGGGCGCCGTATGGCTTCGCCTGGATCCATTGCTTGTAGGGCGCGATGGCGATGTTGACCACGGTCTCGCGGTTGGCATCGGCCTGGATCACGCGCTGAGTCCCAGCGCCGGCGTCGACGTGCAACTGGTATGTGCCTGCGGGCACGCGCACGGAATACTCGCCCTTGAAGTCGGTGCCGAAGGGGATCGGTGCGGGGCCACCGTGCAGCACCATCTTCAAGTGGGGCTGCGGTGTGCCGGCCATCGTGACCTTGCCGCGGATGACTGCATCGGCGACCGGCGGCGGTGGGGGCTGATCGACGGGTGGCGGCTGATCGTCTGGCGGCGGCTTCGCAAAGTTGGTCGGCGGTGGGTCGTTGGGCGGCGGCGGACGGTTCGGTGGCGGCTGCTGCACGTATTGCGGTGGCGGCGGATCGTTCACCACGCAGGCCGGCGCGACGAGCACGGCAGTGGCGAACACCGCCGCACGCGACAACCGCCCTTCGAGGACCGGCAGGATCCGCGACACGACGACTGCCGCGCCGCAGAACGGGCAGTGCGCGTCCGTATCCACGACATGACGACGACACCCACCACACGGAGTCAGCATGCCTCTACGTTACACCGGCTCGTCGGATTCGTGCGAGCGAGCGCATCGAGCCCTTCGCGTTCGTGCGAGCCACTCGACGTCGAGCATCACGATCGCGGGGTTCGCTACGCGCGGTCTTTTGCGATCGTGCGATCGAGCCACTCGACGGTGACCTTGACGATCGCCGGATCGAACGTGCCCACGCCGTAGTCGCGCAAGCTCGCCTCGCGATCGGCGTGCCAGCCGAACAGATGATCGAGACCGGGCACGTCGACGACCGTCGCGCTGGCGGCGAGCGTGGCGATGCGCGCCTGGTCGTCGTCACGCACCACCCAATCGTGCTCGCCGCGCACGACCAGCACGGGCTGCACCACCTTCTTCCACGAGGCTTCGAGATCCACGCGATCGAGCTGCTCGTGATACGCGGCCGAGCGGCCATTCAGCCCGCCCTCGTGCGCGAGACCATCGATCGTGGCGAGCCGCTGCTCGAGCTCTTCCGCTGGTGCACCGTGCAAGGTCATCTGCCGCCGCGTGCTGTCGCGCAGACACTCGAGCCACCGCATCACCGGCGTGCCGTACACGATCACGCCACGCGCATCGACCTCGCTCGCGACCAGCGACGCCATGATCCCGCCGACGCTGTGCCCGAAGATCGCGAGTGGCACGCCGCGCGCCCTCGCGACCTCGCGCGCCCGACCCACCGCCGCCCAGACATCCGCCATCTCCGTCGTGAAATCGACGTCGCGACACGGCCCGCCCTCGCTATCTCCAACGCCGCGCTTGTCGAACCGCAACGAATCGAAGCCCGCCTCCGCCCAACCGGCGATCAACCCCGCCAGCGGCGCATCTGGCGTCAGCGCCTGATCGACCGATTCACACGCGATGCCCGGCAACACCACGATCAAGGCACGCGGCGTCGCCACGCGCGTCGAGATCGTTCGCAGCCGCGCACCCTCCACCGCGAGCTCGCCGTACGTCACGGCCTCGAGCTGCTCGAGTGGTTGCTCGACCACGGTCGCTCTCGCCACCGTGCGGTCGCCTCGCCGCAAGAACGCGATCTCCGCGGTCGCGCCATCGCCCGCCTTGCGCAACGCCGCCGACAGCTCGCACAGATCGCGAACCGGCAGCCCGGCGATCTCGACGATGACATCGCCGCCCAGGAGCCCCGCACTCGCAGCCATCCCGCCGGGGCTCACTGCCGCGAGCTTCACGCCACCGTCGACAAACGACTCGTTATCACCGGGCAGCTCGGCACCGAGAAACGCGCGGCGGGGTAACACGGCGCCATCTTATCAGCGCGTCAGCGCGTCGAAAGCCGGCCGGCACACTCGCACACGGCGATCGTCAGCGCCGCAGCGATCAAGCCTCGTTTCGCTCGTGCGGTCGTCGAGCCCGAAGTGGTCCCCCGAACGTGGTCCCCCGAACATGGTGTCGACATCGCGCGCCCGTCAGTACATTTGTACTGACGGACCGAACGCGATCGTCAGGGTGTCGACGCGCGGCCGTCGCACTCGCAGACGTAGACGTGGCCGTTGTTGCACTGGTCGTCGTCGAGCTTGTTGCTGTCGTTGCGACTCTGGATGCAGTTCTCGTCGCCGCCGCCGTTATCCGGCTGGCCCGAGTCGAAGTTGCGCACGTCGGTGGTCTCGCCGGTCACGCTGATGAACACGTTGGTGTCGTTGTCGAACAAGCCGACCCAGCCTTGCTGCGTCGCCATGTAGGCCGCCTCGGCCTGGTTCGACATCACGATCAGGTGCGTCGCGCCGGCGACATCATCCTTGCAATCCGCTTGCGCCGCGTTCCACGACCGGTTGGTCCCGACGGGCTTGAACAACGCGCCCGTGATTCCGGTGACCGGCGTGTAGCCGGCCGTCGTGCACAGCGCGGCGATCGCCTCGAACGGATCCGCATCCGGCGTCGGCGTCGAATCGGTGGGAGCGTCGGGCACCACGCCACCGCCCGCATCGGGCTCGAGCGAGCGATCCGCCACCACGCAGAACCCCGACTCGCAGGCGCGGTCCGCGTCACAGTCGTCGTCGATCGAGCAGACGAGCTCGTCGCTGCGCGTTGCGAAGCCGCACCCACCGAGGGCGCAGGCGAACATCGCGACGTAGTGGGCCATCCGCATCGAGGGTTAGTAGTGCAGTCGCTGTGCCGGCAACGGCCTAGTGATCTCGCGGGGTTTCACGCCTGTCCCTGGGGATTCAGGGACTTGGATCGGGACTTCCCCACCCATGCATATAAAGGAGGGGCTCATACAAATCGCCTCCGCGCGGTCACGATGCCGCGCTCGTCTTCACACTCGCCTCGAGCTCGCGCTTCGCCTGCCTCAGCAATCCCGCAAACGCCCGCTGTGCCTGCGGCGCCATCGCCTTCGCGATGTACTTGCCGATCACCGGCACGCCCAGCGTGAAGCGCGAGCGCCACACGATCTGCGTCACGCCGCCCCGGGCCTCGAGCTCGAGCCACCCGCGCTCGTGCTCCATCGGCAACGCGCGCCCGAACAACGTCACGCGGCGGATCAGATAATCGAATCCCGTCGGCCGCTCGAATGCGACCACTTCCTCGACGAAGTGAAAGCTCAGCGCATCGATCTCGCGGATCGCGCCGAGCCCGTTCTTCTCGGTCTTGCCGCGGGTCGTGACCACCGACTTCTTCACGCCGTACCCACGAAAAAACCGCTCGTGATCGCTCAGCGCCTCGAACACCGCCGCGATCGGCGCGCGAATCTCCTCACGAACCTCGATCTGGTACATGCCGCGCACTCTACCTCGATGCCCGCCGCTCCACTCGCGATCCCCACTCCAGGTCGTCTTTGCCAGTGTGCAGACGATACAACCGTCCGCCAAACCGTATAGTCCGCCGCAATGCCGATCGATTTCCCGCAAACCAAAGTCGTAACCTTGCAGGAGCTCGCATCGCGTCTCTTCGAGAAGCGCAAGTCCGGTTCCGATCTCAAGGCGCTCGCGCGTGAGCTGATGCGCGGCTTCTACGACGTCTGTACGTCGTCGGGTCTCGATCGCGTGCTGGCCGACATTGCGACTGCGAATCCGCCGCTCGATGTCTCGGAGCGGTCGACGCTGGAAGAACACGAGCCCCTGTTCACCGCGGTGGTGCAACAGATCGAAGCCATCAACCTCGACGGCGGTGGCCCCCGCAACGCGAAGGTTCCGCAGCTCGCGAACTGCCTCGTGGCGGGGCTCGGCCTCGCGCTGGTCGACGAACCGGACAAGCGAATCCCGCTCGACGGCACCGTCCGCGCCGAGGTGGTCCGTACGATCGCGGCAGCGCTCGAGACCGAGCTCGCGATCCCGAAGATGCGCGAGTCGATCGTCGACGATGCTCGCCGCCGCGTCGACGAGGTCCACCACTCCGCGTTCAACAAGATCGTCGCGCAGCTCGACGACCGCGGCGTCAAGATGTTGAAGCAACCGAAAGTGCCGCTCGAAGCGCAAACCGCCGCCGATCGTGCGTTGCTCGATGCACGCAATGCCCTGATCGCCCGCGTGGGTGGCGTCGCGATCGATCGCGCCAAGGCCGTGATCGCGAAGGCGAACGCCGATGCTGCCGCACGAATCGATCTGCCGGTAACGCTGCGCGCGACGCCGCGCGAGGTCGCGCTCCTTCGTGCGTGTCAGGTGCACCTCGCGGCGTCGAATGTCGCGACCTCGCTGGTCGATAGCCTCACCGAGCTCGCGCGCATCGCCTGGCGTCTGCCGGAGAAGCCGGTGCACCCGTACAGCGCGTCGAAGACGTTCGCGATCGGCGAACTGATCGAGCACCCGAAGTTCGGGCGTGGCGAGGTCGTGTCGATGCTCGCGGGGCGCATCGACGTCCAGTTCCCCGAAGGCAAGTTCACGCTCGTGCACGTCCCGCCGCGGCGCTAATGAGCGACGATCGAATCGACGACGACCTCCCGCCGCACGATCCAGGCGCGACGTTCGCCACCTTCGCGACCACTCCCAGCACGCACCCACCGCGCATCTTGATCCTCTACGGCTCGCTGCGCGAGAAGAGCTTCAGTCGATATCTCGGCGAGGAGTGCGGGCGCGTCCTCACCAGGTTCGGGGCCGAGGTGCGGACGTTCGATCCGCGTGGCCTCCCTGTCTTCGATCGCTCGTCGTTCGATCTCCCGAAGGTGCGCGAGCTGCGCGGACTCACGGAGTGGTCCGAGGCACATGTCTGGGTATCGCCCGAACAACACGGATCGATGACGGCGGCGTTCAAGAACCAGATCGATTGGATCCCGCTTACCGACGGTGCGGTGCGCCCGACGCAAGGTCGCACGCTCGCGGTCCTCCAGGTATCCGGTGGCAGCCAGTCCTTCAACGCGGTCAATCAGCTGCGCGTGCTCGGGCGCTGGATGCGCATGTACACGATCCCGAACCAGTCGTCGGTCCCCAAGGCGTTCGAGCAATTCGATGCATCGGGTCGGATGAAGCCCTCGAGCTTTCGCGATCGCGTGGTCGACGTCATGGAAGAGCTGTTCCGGTTCACGCTGCTGTTGCGAGACAACGTCGAGATCCTGAACACGCGGTACAGCGAGGAAAAAGAGAGGCGCACGCACGGCGCCCTGAAGCCCGCGCTCGGCGTGGCCCCGAAGTAGTATTTCAGGCTACCCGTCGAGCAAGGCGCTACGTGCCGACCAACGTCGCCATCTGACTTGCCGCGAGAGGAAGCTCCATCGCGAAGATGCATCCCTTGCCTGGCAAGTTCTGAACACGGATCGAACCACCGTGTGCATCGACCGCCTGTTTCGCGATCGAGAGCCCGAGTCCAAAGCCCGTCTTCTCGGTGTCCAGGCGCACGAACGGTAAGAAGGCTTGCTCGACCTTTCCGGGCTCCAAGCCACCGCAGGTGTCTTCGACCTCGAGAATCGCAAGCTCGCCCATGACTCGTGCGCGCAACTCGACCATGCCACCGCGGTGCGAATACCTGACTGCATTGCGGAGCAGATTGCCGAGCGCCGAACGCACGAGCCGGACGTCGACAAACAGCTCGCCATCCGTTTCGAGCTTCACGCGGAAGCCAACCCCGAAGGTCTCCGCATCGATGCTCGTCACCAGCGAGGAATCATCGATCAAGGCTTTCAGCGTGATCAGCTCGCGCTTCACGTCCACGCCCGCCGCCGCTGCGCTCGCGGCTCGCAGCGCGTGATCGATCAGCGACTGCATCGACTCGATCGATCTGGCGAGCGCCCGACTCGGACGCAAGGTCATGGACAGCTGTTGTTCGTTGAACAACATCTGCAGCGCGAGTGATGCTGTGGACAGCGGGTTTCGGAGCTCGTGCGCGATGAAGCCGATGTGCTCGTTGTGCTGTCGAGCGAGCTCGACATCGCGTTGCCGCGAGTATTCGGAGACCGCGGTCGCGATACCTCCCGTGATCGAACGCCCCAGACATCGCGCCTCGTCGTGCGCGACGGGGGCGCCCACATCGATCGCGGCGTCTTCGATCACCTCGCGGAGTGCCTCGTATTCGCGAACCACGGCAGCCAGGCTGAACCCGAGCCGGAGCCGCTGCTCACCATGAATCGCGGCGACCGTGCTGGTTTCGCACTCCTGAGGCTCGCCGTCGGCATGCGCGCGGAGTGCCTCGATCACCTCGTCGAGAAATACCGGAAAGTGATCGAGCAGCTCGAGCACGGGTAGCGTCTCCGGTGCGAACCGGCCGCTCACGCTCATCTTCCAGCGCTCGAGAATCACGTCGCGGTGGAGCTGAACGACCTCGTGAAGTGCATGCCGCATTGGTGTTGCACAGAATTCATGAAGTGACGAATCGTCACAGCGCTTTTGCGCGCTCGAGCCTCAGGTAATCCTCGTACGCCGGGCGTCGTGCCGAAACCGGCTGCGTAATAAGTCTGAGGCGCGCGTCATCGGCACCGTCGATGTCGGCGTGCGATCCCGACCGCAGCTCCGATTCGGGAGCGACGGGGATCCCGATGGCTCTGACCAGTCGCCATCGTTGGAAAATCCAATGTTCTCTTAGCTTGCGCGGGGACCGCAGCACCATGAATGTGAACGCTTCGGGGTCGATCGCGTGGGTGATGCAGCTCAACTATAATCATCTCTACTATTTCCATATCGCCGCCGTCGAGGGGACGGTGTCTGCGGCAGCCATTCGCCTCGGCGTGACTGCGGCGACCGTGAGCGAGCAACTTCGTTCGCTCGAGCGAGTGCTCGGGGTCGAGCTCTTCGAACGCACGCAGGCAGGCCTCAAGCTCACCGATTCCGGACGGCTCAGCTTCGAGCACACCGCGACGATGTTCCGGCTCGGTGAACGGCTGATCGAGGTGCTGGGACACGCGATCGATGAATCCAAGCCCACGCTGCGGGTCGGCGTCAGCATCGGAGTCGCGCGATCGATCTCGGCGACGATCGTACTTCCCCTGTTCGGCATGCCCGAATGCCTGCCCGTGCTGCGCACCTCCGACACCGTCGACCTGCTGCGAGATCTCCGTGCCGGCCTGCTCGAGCTCGTGCTGTGCGAAGGCGAGCCACCCGAGTCGAGCCGGCGGGGCCTCGAAATGGAGCTCGTGAGCACGTCCCCGATGGTCGCGATCGCGGCGCCACAGGTGAAACCCGCCGCCGACTGGCAGGATGTCTCCGTCGTGCTCTCGCGGGCGACCACGTCGTTTCGCAAGGACGCCGATGCGTTCCTCGAGGCTCACAACCTGAAGCCGCAGCTGGCCGGCGAAGCGGACGACTCGCTGGTCCTGGTCGAGGCCGCCCTCCACAAGGGGCTCGTCGCGATCGTCCCCAGCTCGATTGCCCGGGAAGCGCTCGAGTCCGGGCGTCTGCGCGTGCTCGCGCATGTCGACTCCACGAGCGCGATCTACGCGCTGTACCGCGACACGACCCCGTCGGCGCTCGCTCGCCAGGCAGTCAAGTCGATCGTCGAGCAGGCGAGGGCGGATGACTCTCACTAGCGAGCAGCCTCCTCGCGTCGTCTTGATCGTCGATGACAACCAGGACGCAGCCGACATGCTGGCGTCCATCCTCGAGCTCACGGGGTACGAGCCCAAGGTCGTGACCAAGTCGACGAGCGCGCTGGACTATGCCGCCCGTGAGGTCCCGTTCGCGGCGTGCCTCGACATCGGCCTCCCGATGATGGATGGCTGCGAGCTCGCCCGTCGATTGCGCGCCGTTCCCGGCTGGGATCGCGTGCTCCTCATCGCGATCACCGGCTACGGCCACGTTGCCGATCGGGAACGTTCGCGCGCGGCAGGAATCGATCACCACCTGGTGAAGCCCGTGCCCTTCGCGGACCTCGAAGAGCTACTCCGCGAAGCAATCTAGGCGACGAGCGCGCGTGCGCCGCTACGCAGGGTGCGATCCGCCGCATCGACGAGGGGCTCGAGCGCCTCGGCGAGATCGGGATGTCGCGCGAAGTACGCGCGGAGGATCGGATGCGCGGTTCGATTGGCGGCAAACCGGGCAAGCGCAGCCGCAGCGTCAGGTGACACGTACGCGGTGAGTGCACGACCAACGCCGAGGAGCCGGGTGGACTGCTGCGCGAGGATCGAGAAGCCGCGTTCGCCGAGGGCGCGGGCAATCACGAGTGCATTGCGATCGAGATCGCCCTCGCCGACATGATCTGCAATGCATTCATACTCGCGCAGAGTGCCAATCGCCCCGAGAAGGAGTGTGGTCGGCTTCTCGATCTCGACCGCGGCACGTTCGAAGAACGGCCGATGATCGGGAAACACGTAGGCGATCGCCTCGCGCCCGTGGCCGCGCCAGCCGCGCATTCCGTGCGGCAAGCCGTCTGCCCGACGAACGCGAGTGCCGACTCGTAATCGTCGCCGCGAGCGAGCCAGCGACGCAGCCGGTCGGCCGCAAGCAGCCGGACCTTCTCGTCGGGAAACAGCGGTCCGGGGCGCCACGCGCCGAGCAGCGAGAAGATCTCGACCGCGCGCGCGAGTCCATACAGCTGAACCCAGCGATCGACGCCCGCACACGCGACCTTGAAAGCCTCGCTCTCGGACAAGCCGCTGATCTTTCCGACACCGGTTCCGCGGCGCGGTGCACTACAGGCGAGCAAGAACGCGTCGGCCTCGTCGGCAAGCTCGCCTCCCTCGCCGGTGGTCATCAGCCGGACGAGCGAAGGTCGTGGCTCGTAACCACGAGCGCGTCGAGCTCGTCGGTCCACAGGAACATGCAGATAGTGTGGCCGGCCCCATCGCGGTCGGCACGTTCGGCAGCTTCCGCACTTTCGAGAGATTCCAGTAGGCGCTACAACCTCTTGCTCGAGACCACCGTCACCTTCCTAGACCATGGCCGCCTTCCTCGATCGCGCAGGCTCGTCGCGAACCAGATGTGCCTTCTGTGCTTCGGCGATCACGAAGGACGAGATCCGGGTCGTCCAGGAAGCGCCCGTCTCGACCACCGGCGAGCGCCGCACGCGGACCTACGGCCATCTCCATTGCACGATCGATCTCCAGCGCTCGCTCGCGCACGAAGCGCTGATCTCGCCTACCACGTCCCTCACGCTGATCTCGTCCGTGATCGCCGAGGTCTCGCGCCTCGATGCCAGGCTCGCCGACGAGGTACGCACGCTCCGCGAACAACGCATCCCCATCACCCGCGCTGTCAAGCCGCTCGATGATCCGCGCGCTCTCGAGCTCCTCGCTGAGCTCGAGCGCGCACCCGGCGATCGAGGACTGCTCGCAGTCCTCGGCGATCACCTCCAGCACCTCGGCGACGAACGCGGAGAGCTCATCATCCTCGACCTCGCCGCCTCCATCGCGCCCGATGCGTTGGTGCGCCGGCGCGAGCTCTCCGCGCGCCTCTCCCCCAAGTTCCCGTCGGCGAAGCTGTCGTGGGGCATCGGCTTCCTGCGCAAGATCGAGATGTACTTCGATGCCACGTTCAACACTCTCTCCGATCGCTTCGCCCATCCGAGCTGCCGCCTCCTCGAGGTGTTCGAGCTCCAAAGCGGTCATCGCATGGACATCATCGTCGATGGCCCGATGCTACCCCGCTCACTGCGAACGCTGATCACGGGTGGCCGATTGCGAGCGGATCTCCTGCCGCTGCGTCACCTCACCAACCTCGTCGT
>JACCYD010000896.1 GCA_013696695.1 Deltaproteobacteria bacterium
CGCGCGCTGCACCAACTACTGCCCCGCGTACAACACCGGCAAGAACCTGTCGCCGATGCAGCTGATCCACGACATCCGCTACGAGATGCTCGATCGCACGGCGTTCAAGGACAAGATCGCCAAGCTCGAGGGCGAGATCGTGCAGCTCGAGGAGTACTCGACGGCGCATGGTTTCGACGCTGCTCATCCGCATCCGGATCTCTCTCACGCGCGCGAACAGCTCGTGGCCACGCAGGCCGAGCACGCGGCGATGCCGAAGATGACCGGCGGCCGGATCCAGGACGACACGCTGTGGGCATGCACCACGTGCGGCGCCTGCCAGGAGGTCTGCCCGGTGTTCATCGAGCACCCGCTCAAGATCTTGCAGATGCGCCAGAACCTGGTGCTCGAGCAGGAGCGGACGCCGCCCGAGCTGCAACGCACGTTCAAGAACATCGAGCGCCAGTCGAACCCGTGGGGCATCGCCAAGGACCAGCGGATGGACTGGGCGAAGGGCCTGGAGGTGCCGACGATCGAGGAGAACCCAGACCCGGAGTACATCCTGTGGGTCGGCTGCGCGGGCGCGTTTGATAATCGGATCATCAAGCAGACGCGCGCGATGGTGAAGGTGCTCGATGCCGCAGGTGTCGACTACGCGGTGCTCGGCCACCAGGAAGGCTGCACCGGCGATCCGTCGCGGCGCGCCGGCAACGAGATGCAGTTCCAGGAGCTCGCGGCGAAGAACGTCGAGACGCTCAAGAGCGCGAACGCGAAGAAGGTGGTCACCAGCTGCCCCCACTGCCTGCACACCCTCAAGAATGACTATCCGCAGTTCGGCGGCGAGTTCGAGGTCGTGCACCACACGCAGCTGATCGACCACCTGTTCAAAGAGGGCAAGCTCAAGGCCGAGAAGTCGCCCGTCGAAACGATCACGTATCACGACAGCTGCTACCTGGGCCGCTGGAACCGCGAGTTCGACGCGCCTCGCGATGTCATCGCCGCGGTCGGCGCGCCCGGCGGCATCAAGGAGATGAAGCGCAACAAGCAGCACGGCTTCTGCTGCGGCGCCGGTGGCGGGCGGATGTTCATGGAGGAGCACGACGGAGAGCGCGTCAACGTCAACCGCGTCGACGAGGTGATCGCGACGGGTGCGAGCGCGGTCGCGGTGGCGTGCCCGTTCTGCAACATCATGCTGACCGACGGCATGAAGACGCGAAACGTCGACGACAAGATCGAGGTGCTCGACATCGCCGAGCTGGTGGCTCGATCTCTTGGATCCCCGGGCGGGGCCGCCGGTCCGGACGTCCCGGTCGATCGCCTCGTGCGCAAGAAGAAGCTACCAACCGTCTAAGGGTTGTCCCGTAATGCGACCTGGAGGTTGCGTAGGAAAACGACGGCGCTGAGCGTGGTAGCCAGATGGTGGCCGCGCCGTCGGTGATCGCGAAGCACGCGCCAGTTCTTGAGTCTGGCAATCGCATGCTCGACCCGGGCACGGCGTCGCCGATGCCCGCCACCGGTGATCACGCACGATGCGATTGCCTCGAAATCGCGGTGTGACGAGCTCCGGAACACCTCGGTATCCACCATCGGCGAGCACGCGTCCGTGCCGCTCACACCAGGCCTGCACGGCTGACCCTCGATAGTGAACAGGGTCGTTGCGATTGCCAGGGCCACCGGTCGTCGTTGCGATCACGACGAGATCGCACCTGCGGATCAGGATCTGCGCATTGCACGACCACCGGTAGCTCTTGGACTTTGCAGCTCGCCGATGATCGCGGGTCGGAATCAGCGTGCCGTCGACGACCCGGCGATCACGACTCACCCCTGCGGCAGCTGCCGCCAGCCGCGACGTCATGGCGACCACGACGCGGTGTGCGGTCGAGGTCGACGTCGCGAACAAGGCCGCAAGCTCTCGCATGGTGAGGTTGGTGCGGAGTGCGATGCAGGCGATCAGCACGCTCGCGCCGTGGTAGCGACCACGAGCCGAGCCTGCGCGCGGCCGTCGGGAGGTGAGCCATCACGCGCTCGAATCGATCACGCATCAGGCCGGCGAGCGTCAACCAACGCGCGGGAACGTCGTGCATGAAGGGGATCGTCAACGTCAGATCGCAGGTGTAGGATCGATTCGTGGCGTCGTCTGAAAAGCGGACACGCGGCCCCAACCGCGGCGCGGCGTGGGCGCGCAACCCCGAGGCCGGGATGTCGGTGCTGCGACTCGCGCTCGACACCAGCGATCCGCTCCAGCGTGCGCGGGTCGAGGCGATGTACCAGGGTGCGTATCAGGTGAAGCGTGCCTCGCAGCGGCAGGCGAAGAATGCGTGTCGCGCCTTTTGGGCGGCCTGTCACGAGCGAGATGAAAAGAGTCCAGCCTCGGTTCGCGAGCGCGTCGGCCTGTCCAGGACCTCGCTCGAGCACGCCGCGTACGGGCACCTCGATGCCGCGCCGCACCTGCGCCGCCATGTCACCAAGGCGCTCGCGATGCACCTGGCGGATGGTGTGTGGACGGCCGTCGAGCGCCACCTGTTTCGCGACGCTTCGGGCAAGCGTCATGGCGCGCTTCGCATCGGTCGTTGGTACAACTTCACCCGCCTGCCGGGCCGCGCGCGCTCGCACACGACCGAGCGCAAATGGGAGACGTTTCGCTTGCACGGCACGCTGGCGGGTCATCGTGCCGCCTATGCGGATCGCAACGGCCACTTCGTGCAGCCGCGCACGCTACAGCCGATCCACAGCGACGCCTGGTGGACCTACGCAGGACCGCTGGCGCTCGTGTTCAGCGGCCTCGCCGACGGCACGTTGGTGCTGCCGGTGCGCTTGCCGACCGCGCCGTCGAATCAGCCCGCGCTCGATCATCACCTCGCCGATCCGTCGAGGTGGCACAAGATCGACGTCGTCCGCACGCAGGATCCCGAGGCCGCCGGAGGGTGGAGGTACGAGGCGCACCTGATGGTGCTGACGCAGCCCTACGTCTCCGCATCGACGACGCAGCGCCGGGCACGGGCGGCAATCGAGACCGCGGATCGCACCGTGGGCATCGACGTCAACGTCTCGAAGCTGAGCGTCGCCTCGCACGTCACCGGCCGCGACGTGCGGCTGTCGAGGATCGTGCGCGACGAGCCGCGGCAGCAGCGAGATCGCGGCCGCACACGGCGCGAGCGGCGCCGACAGCGCGCGCTCGATCGATCGCGGCGCGCGCTCAATCGCCAGCACTACCAGCTGTCCAAGCGCCAGGCCAAGCGTGCACGCCGGCGAGCCGAGGCCGGGTTATCCCCGGTGGACGTCATCCCGGCCGGTCCGCGCCTCGCGCGCGCCGATCGTGTGCCGCTCACCAGCTACAAGACCGATCGGCTCTCGGCGCGTCATCGCCAGCTGCGCGCCGCGCAGGTCGCCGACGCTGCCTCGGCCACGCAGGCGCGTCGCGATCATGCGCGCGAGGTCGCCGCCGGCCTCGTCGCCCGCCACGGCTATCAGATCGTCGTCGAGGACGTGCGCTTGCCGTCGTGGTCCGCCTCGTGGGGGCG
>JACCYD010000904.1 GCA_013696695.1 Deltaproteobacteria bacterium
CACTCGCGCTCGGCTGGTTGTCCCATGGCGCCGAGCCCAAGCACGCCTGGGGCGCGCACGCGGCAGGGCTGTTTCCCGACGACGAGACCGCCTCCGATCTCGCGATGCTCGCGACCGAGCTCGCGCCGCGCGTCGGGCAGTTCGGCAAGGTGCAGATCCTCGTCGACGTGCTCGCGGCGATGGGCACGCGCGTGTCGCTCGGGTTGCTGCTCGACATCGCCACCAAGGTCCAGACGAAGTCGATCAAGGAGCGTGCGCGTGCAGCGTTCGACGCGGCGGCCAAGGCGACCGGCGTCACCGACCACGATCTCGCCGACAAGCTGATTCCGCACGACCTCCCGGCGGGTCAGCCGATCCCCGATTTCGTGAAGCGGCTGGAGCAGCGCATGGTGAGCGGCACACCGATGTCGATGCTCGAGCTCGCAGAGAACATCCTGCAGCGCGACGCCGTGCGAGCGAAGGCGCGCGGCATCGTGTTCGGCATCGTTGCCGACTCCAAGCTGCTCACCTTCGCGATCGGGGGCGATGGCCTGGTCGACAGCGACGGCGAGCTGTTCGCACCACCGAGCGATGCGTCGATCGTGGTGGTGCACCCGGTCGATCTCGGCACTGCGATGGTCGAGGAGTGGCGCACGGTGGTCTCCGATCAGCCGTTTCGCCAGCTCACGCGTCGCGTGCAACGCCATTCCACGCTGCGTGCGATGACCAAGCAGGCGCTCGCCACGTTCCGCAACCTCACCGTCGTGTCTCAGCGCGTGCTCGGACTCGAGACTCTAGGCTGGCAGCGCGGCGATCTGATCGGCGGTCGCTTCGGCCGGATGGTTCGCGAGCTCGAAGGCGTCACCGTGTCGATCGATTTCCAGCCTGGAATTCGCGCGGCCGATCGCCAGGTCTGGGTGCGCATCACCGGGATCACCGGCCGCGGCAGAGGTCCTGCCCGCGCGATCGCAGAGCTTGGTCGCGAGATCGCGACGCTCGGCGACCCCTGAGTATCCGTGGAGTTACGCCCTACAACTTCCGGTCGCCTCACGCGTTTCTAGGTTTGTACCTGCCGGAGAACTGTCGTGAAACTTTCAGCGAGTGTGTTAGCCAAGTTGTGCGCGTTGGGTGTTGCCACGGGCGGTTGCGAGACGGCCTATCTGCCGTCACCAAACCACCCGACTCAGGAGGTCGAACCTGACGAGAGCTACGAGGTCGAGAGTGTCGACCCGCGGCTCGAGACGATCGAGACGATCCGCTTCGCCACGCCACCCGGCGTGGCGCCGGTGCAGCAGACTCCGGTGCAGTCGAAGCGTCGGCCGCCCCCGCCGCCCGTGCACATCGACAATTGCCCCGCTTGCGGAATGGGCTGAGCTGCGGTGTTGATCGTCCGGACGTGCGATCGATCCACACCGGCATCGCGTTGTTCGCAGCCGAGGAGCTACGGCTCGCCGCCCTCCCGCTGTTCGAAGCCGGCCTGATCGAAGCGGTCGAGTGGACCTTCGATCACGGCTGGACCGTGGCGCCGCCCGATTGGGTGACGGCGCTGCTCGATGCATACGCCGCCGAGGACCGGCTCTACGGTCACGGCCTGCGGCTGTCACCGAACACCGCACGGTTCGATGACTCGAGCACCGCATGGCTCGCGGAGCTCGCGAGAGATCTAGCGAACAGCGGTCGCGCGTACCGCCATGTCACCGAGCACTGGGGCTTCTCGCGCACGCGTCATCTCGCGCGCGGCGCACCGATGCCGTTGCCGTCGAGCGAAGCGGTCGTTGTCGCCACTGACCGCGCGATGCATGCGCTTGCCAGCACCGCCGGTACCACGGTCGGGCTCGAGAATCTCGCGCTCGCGTTGTCCGACGACGATGTCGATGCACAACCCGCGATGCTGAGCCGCGTGCTCGACGCGTGCAATGGCGTGCTGTTGCTCGATCTCCACAACCTGTGGTGCCAGGCGGAAAACTACGGCCGCGATCCTCGCGTGCTCGCGTCGCAGTATCCACTCGCGCGCGTGCGCCAGCTCCATGTCGCCGGTGGCACGTGGTCCGATTCGGCGTACGGCGCGCCGTTCCGGCGCGACACCCACGACGCGCTCGTTCCCGACGACGTGCTCGCGCTGCTCGCATGGATCATCCCGCGCTGCCCGGCGCTCGAAGCCGCGATCCTCGAGCGCTTGCCGGGCGCTCTCTCCGACGAGCCCGCGCGTGCGGCGTGGCGCGACGAGTGGCGCGCGCTCGACCACATCGTGCGAGCCGCTGCACGCGAACCCGTCATCGCCGCGCCGACGGTCACCCGAGAGCTGCTCGATACCACGGCGACGCTCGACGATCTCGCCACCTACCAGGACACGCTCTCGGTGGCGCTACTCGGCGGCGGCGACCCACGCGAGATTCACGCGGAGCTGCTCGCGGATCCCGAGCTGACGAAGTTCCACGCTCAGATCGCGCGGTGGAATCTGCGCGCACTCGACGTCGCGCTCGCGCTCACCGCGAAGTGGAGCACGCGCGTCTAGATCGATCCGATTCGATCGTTGCGCACGCCGTTCGACGGATCCCAGTGGATGTTGAGATTGAGCGAGCCGCTGATCGAGAGCGGCTCGGCGAACGACAGCCGCGACTGCTGCTCGAAATCGGCGGGATCGATCGCGGCGGGGTCGGGCCCCGGCAGCTTGCGTTGCGTCAGCGACACCGACACTGCGAGATCGATGCGATCGCCGAGCTTCACCTCGACGAACGGGGACACCGTGACGCTATGCCGCCGCCCCGGATGATTCAGCTGCGCCTCGGACTCCAGCGACAACCCGAAGCTGATCCGATCGTGCCGCACCGAGCCGAACGCTTCGATGGCGTGGACGGGATACGTGGCGAACGACTCGCCGCGCTCGTTGCGAACCTGATAGCGCTCGGTCGACCACCCGAGGGCGTAGAACACGCCGAGGCGATTGCCACGCGGATCGTCGGGCTTGAACAGATCCCATTCGATCGCGGCGCGCGAGCGGTTGAAGTACACGTGCTGGCCTTTGTCGTCCTCGAAGTTCGTGAAGCTGCCGGCACCGACCGACCAGTGATCGGTAAGGACCTCGACGTATTCGGCGCCGGCACGCACGAGCCAGCGCTCGCTATCGAGGTCCACGACCGTGCCGTCCTCGAGCACGAGCGGCGGTTGGCGGTTGAGCCCGGCGGTCGAGAACATGCCGACGAGTGCGCGCCGCTTCCGCTCGACGTAGCGTCCGATCAGATTGAGGTTGCCGTTCGCACTGCGGAACTTCCCGGTGTGGCTGCCGTTGCCGCCGACGATGATCTGCACGCCGAGCGGCGAGCCTTCCTTCGCGGTCGCGGCGAGCGTAGCGGGAGTGGTCAGCTTCGTCTCGACCGCGCTCGGATGGCGCGCGCCGACGAACAGCCCGATGCCTCGCAAGAACGCGGGCAGCAGCTGCGCTCGCTGTTCGTCATCCGTGCCGCGGGTATCGAGGTCGACCGAGATCTCGAGCTGCGCGGGTGCACCTGCCATCCGGCCCACGAAGCGAAGCTGCAGCCGGTCGATCAGCGCGACCTGGGTGGCGGTCGCGAACAGGATGACGTCGGCGCCGGCGCGCGGCGACGGCTTGAGGACCTTGTGCTCGTCGAGGAAGCCGAGGAGAAATGCCGGGCAGGCCTTGGTGCGCTCCTCGCCTTCACACTCGATCGCGACGCGGATCGGCGCTGGTTGTGCGTGGAGTGACGCGGTGAGCGCGACGAGCGTCAGAACAACAACGGGAAAGCGCACCGCCTGGAGCGTACCCGGTCTACGGCTGCTCTCCGGACGCCGCGAGCCACGCATTGATCGCGCCGAGTGCTTCGGGGTTGGAATGCAGGTTCTCGAACATGATCTCCGCCTGCGGCATGATCGCGAGCGGGCCCTTGCCGGTGCTGGGATCCATCTCGAGGTAGGTCCGCAGCAAGGCCTTGCCGGATCCGTTGGGCCCCAGCTGTTGCAGCGTCGACAGCTCGGCGAGGTTGATGGAGTTGACGCGGTGACAGCCCATGCAGTTGCGGTTGATCGCCTTGGTCCACAGGTTGGCCTGCGCCGTCACGAGCGCCGGAGTGCCTTGCTTCCAAGAGGCCGGAATGTGAGCGGCGTCGCCGACGTCGCGCGCGACGGGCGGATTCGTCTGGCTGTAGATGCTGCCGACGTAATCCTCGATCGCATCCTTCGCGTGATCGATCCCCGACGGGCCGCCCTCGGCTTCGCTGCGAAGCGCGGCGTTGCCGGTCCTGATCGCCTGGTTGAGCTCGAACCACGCGAGCTTCAGCGCGGCCTGGTTTGCACCCGGGGCAGGCTCGAGCAGTGACGGCTCGAACTCGCGGAACACCGCGCCGACATCACCAGCTGACGACGAGCCGAGGTACTGGCCGTTGTGACACGGCGTGCAGACGCGAGGCAGGAACTTGTCTCCCTCCGAGTCGAAGCTGGTCTTCGGGCTGAGCTTGCCGCCATCGGTGAACGCGTAGAACCGGACGAACCCGGCCGCGCTCACGTTCATCGCCACGGTGCCGAGCGATGGCTTGCCGTTCGCCTTGTCGTCGTGGTCTCGCCACGCGCGCACCCAGCAGCCACCGCTGCCGCGTGCGATCGTCTTGGTGCAGGTCATCTCGCGCCAGCTGCCGAGATCGTTCGCGTTGCGATAGAACGCGCTGACCTTCGGCCCGCTCGTGTGCTCGGTGATCCACGCGTCGAGCGTGAGCGCGCCCGGCGTGAAGCCTGGGATCGTCGACGCGTAGTAGCCGTTGGCTTCGGCTTCAGTGCCGACGCCATCGCGGCTCAGATAGAGGTGGTCGGGCAGGGGAGGCGGCGTGCTGCCGTCGGTGCATTGACCGGCGACGATCTTGAGGATGCGGCCAGCGCTGAAGTCGAGCGTGTAGAGCTCGCCATCTGCGCCCTCGCCGAACGACGACAGGTTGCGCCCGGTCTCGTCGGCGATCCGGCTGGCGAACGTGCCGTCCGACTTCTTCAGCGTTGCGAACATCCGCCCGGAGCCGAAGTCGCCGAACACGTACTGCCCGACCATGCTCGGGATCGCGGTGCCGCGGTACACGAAGCCACCGGTGATCGAGACGCCGAGGCTGCGCCCGTAGACGGCGACCGGCCCGATCAGGTTCTGGCTGGGGCAGTTCTGGGCCGGGCTGAAGCACGCGTTGCCCTCGCGGAAGCGCCAGCCGTAGTTCTTGCCGCGCTCGATGATGTTGACCTCTTCGAACGCGTCCTGGCCGACGTCGGCAAGCCACAGCTGCCCGGTCGCGCGATCGAAGCTGAACCGCCATGGATTGCGAATTCCAGTCGCATAGATCTCGGGGCACGGGCCGGCGCCGCCCTGCGCGCATGGCGTGCCGCCGGCGAACGGATTGTCGGAGGGGATCCCGAAGGGTGTCCCGCCGTCGACATCGATCCGCAATACCTTGCCGAGGAGCGCGCACTTGTCAGTGCCCGTCGCGCAGCCCGAGATGTCGTCGACGTTCTGGCCGTTGCCCATCGGATCGCCGGCGGAGCCACCGTCGCCGAAGCCGATGTAGAGCATGCGGTCGGGGCCGAACGCGATCTGACCGCCGTTGTGGTTCGAAAATGGCTGCGAGATCGCGAGCAGCACGACCTCGCTCGACGCCGCGAACGTCTTGCCGTTGTCGGAGCTGACGAACTTCGAGATCCGCGACTGCATCCCCGCAGGGCTGTTCTGCGTCGCGCCGGTGTACGAGACGAACACCTCGCCGTTGACGTTGAAGTCGGGATGAAACGCGATCGAGAACATGCCGGCTTCGCCGCCGCCGCCGGTCTCGGAGGACCGCGTGCGCGTGCGCAGGTCGAGCACGACTTCGCGCGTTGCGGAGGTCGGCGTGTTGGCGAATCGCGAGATCACACCGCGCTGCTCGACGACATACCAGTGCGAGGCATTGCCGGGTCGCTGGAGGAGCTGCACCGGGCGCTTGAACGGCGTCTGCGCGAACGCGTCGGCAACATCGAGCCCCTGCGTCGCGGGCGAACAGCTGGTGGTGCCATCGCACTTGCCGCCACTGCACGTCGGTTCCGGCTCGCTGGTCGAGCTTCCGCAACCCAGGGCGAGGAGCGCGCTCGCGTAGAGAACAACTGTCTTCATATGGCAAGTCTCGAGGTGGCTATGTCAGCGGCCAGCAAGCATGCAGGCATGGAGCTGAACCAGCACCTTCAGTGCCGCGCGCGCTGGACTGATTCCGCCGACATCACAGACCGTCCTGGCTAGTCGAGTGGCCGGAGGCGCGTTCAGGCTTCGAGATCTCCAGTAAACGCGCGTCACGGTGCGCGCGCGAGAACCCTCGCGCATCAACCGGGTGTGCGTGTCCTCATCTCGATCGCTCTCGTCCTCGTGTTCTCTCGCGCGGCCCGTGCGGATGATTCAAAGAATACCGTCACCTACGCCGGCATCGATGCGTCGACCGTGCGCGTGTTCGCTGTCGGCACCGTCGGCGTCACCACGATCCGCCATTTCAATCTCGACATCGAGCTCGCAGCGACCCAGGCCGGTCACGGCACCGGCTTCGCGGTCGAACCCGATCTGATCATCACCGCGCAGCATGTCGTCGAAGGCGCGCGGCACGTCGTGGTGCGGTTGCCGGGTGACGGCGGCTTTCTCCCGGCGCGCGTCGTCTACAGCAACAAGGAACAGGACGTCGCCGTGCTGCACGTCGCGGCGGAGCTCACGCCGATTCGCATGCAGCGCGATGGTCAGACGCTGCGCGTCCGGCAGACGGTGTTCGCCGTCGGGTATCCACTCGACGCCACCCGAACCCAGGCGCAATCGGCGCGCGGCATCATCTCGGGTCACCGCGATGACAGCACGCTCCAGCTCGACATCAGCTTGAACCCCGGCAACTCGGGCGGCCCACTCGTCGACGAGAGCGACGTCGTGGTCGGCATGGTGATCGCGCGCGGCGATGTCGCGAAGGGCGTGCAAGGGATCGGGATCGCAGTTCCGGTCGCGAAGCTCGCCACCGCCATCGCCGATGCACGGCTCGAGCTCACCACGTCGCCTGCGAAGCCGGTCTCCGCGCACGAGAAGATGAGCGCCGAGGTCGTCGACGAGCTGGTCCGTCAAGGGACGCTGCAATCGGCCAAGCAGCCGGAGGATCCGTGGCGCGGCTTCGAGAGCCGTCAGATCGAGCAGGAGATCGATCGGATCGCGATCCGCTTGCACGACGCCGACCTGCTCGTGTTCGTCGCCGGCAACCTGTGGAATGCATCGCTCGCGCTCCACTTCGGCGGCGTGCGGAAGATCGGAGACAACAAGCTGAGCGAATTCGAAGCGACCACGCTCGCGCGCGATCTGCAGCGCGCGGCGGTGCGCCTCACCAAGAAGGCACGCGAGATCGACGCGACCGTGAGTGAACGCTCGAGCTTCGTCGGGATCGCGCTGCGCGAGCGTGCGGAGCTCAGGGTGACCGGCGGGATTTCGCCGTTCGCGTCGCGCTGGACCCTGCTCGCATCGCCGACGCTCCGCATGAACACCGAGGCCACCGGCGGGTGGGGCGGAGGGCTCGAGCTCAAGAACCAGCGGATCAATCGCACGCCGTCGGCGAGGCAGATGTTCTTCAACTGGGGCATCAGCGCAGGCCGCGTGTCGCTGACCTCGCAAGACACGGCGACGCTGACCCACGCGTTCTACGCGTTCGAAGCAGGGGCGGGCGTCAGCCTGCGCGCCGGCCGCTCGATGCGCTTCGAGCTCTATGGCGGCATCGCGCCGTCGTACTACACGGCGTCCGCGGAGAGCGTGCAGGGCATGACGACGAGTGAATCGGGGCTGGTGGTCGATCACTTTCGCGCCACCGCCAGCCTCACCTCGGAGCGCTGGTACGTGAGCTCGGGACTGCGACTGATCAGCTCGGCAATGTGGATCGAGCCGATCGGGCTCGGCATCAACTTCTAGGGTGGAGTGACGACATGACCTCGATCTTTGTTCGCCTGACTACCGTCTGCACCATTGCTGGCTGCACCGACCTTCCTGACTTCGATGACCCGCGCGCGCACGAGGCCGAGGAAGCCGTCGATAGCTGCGACGACCTGCTGGTCAACGGCGACTTCGACGACGGCGCGACGGTGGGCTGGTCGGCGAACGCCGACAACATCATCTTCGACGCCGACACCGTCGAGCAGATCTATGCGTACAGCGGGCGCTATTTCGCGTGGCTGGGCGGCGAGCTCTCGGTGACGCGAAACCTCACGCAGGAGCTCAGTGTTCCCGCCGGCGCGACCTCGTTGCGATTGGAAGGCAAGTACAGCGTCGCAGCCGAGTCCGAGACCGGGCCCGTCGAGGACACGTTCAAGATCGAGCTCTACAACAGCGGCGGGATGCTGGTGTCGACGCCGTTGACGTTGAGCAACACGACGTGGACGATCGGTGGAGGCGATGATTTCTTCCGGTGGTCCGACCTCGTCGTCAACATCAACACCGAGGCGGTCGCGGGGCAGCGCGCGAAGCTGCGCCTGGTGTCCGTCAACGACAGTCTGAACAACACGAACTTCTTGTTCGACTCACTGAGCCTGCGCTCGACCGGCTGTCCGTAGCCAGCTGTCGACCTGGGCGAGCTCCACGCTCCCGCTGGCGCCCGCACCCGCGTAGAGATCGCGAGCGGTCTGGGCCAGCGTGATCGCGCGATCGCCGGTCTTCAGCACCTTCGCGAGGAGGAATGCGACCTCGGCGCGCGCGGCCGGATCCTTGTCGGCTTTCCGGATCTCGAACGCGCGTTGTGCCTCGGCGAGGGCACGCTTGTCATCGCCGAGCGCGAGATCGGCGCGTGCGAGCCCGACGAGCACGTACGCGAGGTTCGGGTGACTCTCGCCGAGTGACCGCGTGAAGCTGTCGAGCGCTTCCTGCAGGTGCACGCGGCCCGCAGCTGGCTGGTTGTCGTCGACGAGCGCCACGCCGAGGGCCATCAGCGTGTACGCGTTGGTGGCGTGTGCGGGACCGTTCGCGTTGATCTTGATCGCGAGCGCGCGTTGCAAGAGCACGATCGCATCCTTCGGCTTACCGAGGAGCTTCAGCTGATCGGCGAGGTTGCCGAGCATACGGCCGACCTCCGGGTGCTCGGGGCCGAGCGCCTTCTCCTTGATCGCGAGGCCGCGCCGGAAGTAGCTCTCGGCCCGCGGATCGCGCAGGCGACCGAGCACGGCGCCGAGCAACTCGAGTGCATCCGCGGTGCGTGGATCGTCGTCGCCGAGGCTGCCTTCGCGCACCGCCAAAGCGCGCTCGCAATAGCGCTTCGCCGTCTCCAGATCGCCGAGGTTGAGCGAGACCGAGCACAGTTGATAGAGGACTCGCGCTGTCTCCGGGTGCTCGCCGCCGAGGTCCCGTTCCTGGAGGACGAGCAGCTCCTCGAACGCCTTTTGGGCGACGTCGTGTTTGCCCTCCAGCGTCGACAGGCTCGCGAGGTTGACGAGGGTGACGCGGTGCTTGGGATCGTTGCGATCGCCGAGCGCGAGTGATTGCTCGTAATACGAGCGCGCCGTCTTGAGATCCATTTGCTTGTACGAGCGGAGCGCGAGCGCGTTGAAGAACCGGCTGCGGTGAAACGGCGTGTCGCCGGCGCGCGTGATGGCGGCGCGAACGAACGGCTCCATCGCCGCGGCATCGCGACCCGGCTGTGAGCCGAGCGCGACCAAGATCTCGAGCCACGCATCCGCGATGGTCTCGTCGTCCTTGGCGCGTGCGCCGGCATCGATCGCGAGGCGCGCTGCGTGTTCGGAGCGCGGAAAGTCGCCGGCCTGACGATAGATCTGAGCCACCCGGTAGCGCACGCGCGCCTCGAGCGGTGCATATGGAATCGCGGCCGCCTGCTCGGCGACGCCGCTCAGCTCGGCAAGACCCTCGCGATACCGGCCGAGCCGCTCCAGCGCGACGGCCTTGTCGAGGCGACGCTCGAGCAGCGCGACGCGAGCTGCCGCGGCCGGATCGCGGGGCGGCGGCACGGCAGCGAGCAGGGCGTCGGTGTCGGCGCACCCGTCGATCGATGCGAGGCTGGACGTCGACTCCACGGCGCGCTCCAGCGTCTGGCGATCAGGCTTGGTCTGCAAGGCGAGGAGGAGTTGATCGAGCTCGGAGAGCCGGCGATCGAGACAATGCATCCGCAGGTCGAGCAGCGCCGCGGATTGCTCGCCGCGCTGGGTGGCTTCACACGCGCCGACGCGATTCGCGGTCCACGCGCGCGTGTACTCGTCGAGCCGTCTGGCGACGCGCTCGAACGTTGCGGCGGCGTATGGCTGGCCGGTACCGGCGAATGCAGTACGGATCGCTTCGCTGCGCGCGGGATCCCACACCCCGACGAGCTTGTGCTCCATGCCTTCGCAGCGCGTGTCGCGCACGGTGGTGTCGCGCGACAGGCCGAACACCGCCAGCGCGGCCAGCGCGAGTACCAGGACGGCGCTGATCGCCGTCCAGTGGCGACGCGTCCAGCGGCGAACGAGCTCGCGGCGCGAGTACCGGTGACTGCCGACGAGCTGACCGGCGAGGAACCGCCCGAGATCATCGGCGAGCTGCTTTGCGGTTGGATAGCGATCCGCAGGCGCGCGCGCCATCGCCTTGTTCGCGATCGTCAGCAGCTCCGGCGGTGTGCCGGGTGCGAGCGTGGCGAGCGGAGCGGGTGGATCGTCGAGCACGGCCGCGACCGTCGCCGAGGCAGGAACGCCCGCGTACGGCCGCGCTCCGGCGAGCACGTGATACAGGATCGCGCCGAGTGCGTAGACGTCGGCGCGTTCGTCGACGGCAGCACCCGCCGCTTGCTCCGGTGCCATGTACGACGGCGTCCCCATCACCCCGCCACCGGTGTCCGCGGTCGAGCTCGCGAGGCCCCAATCGATGACGACCGTCTCCCCGTACGCGCCGACGATCACGTTCCGCGGCTTGAGATCGCGGTGGATGATGCCCTGGCCGTGCGCGTAGGCGATCGCCTCGGTGACCGCACTGACGTTGGGGACGAGTGCGAGCCGCTCCGCGAAGCTCGGCTTCCCGGCGATCACGTCTTCGAGGGCTTCGCCGGTGACGAGCTTCATGACGTAGAACGGCTCGCCGTTCGTACACACGCCGGTCTCCTGGATGTGAACGATCGACGGGTGCTGGAGCCTCGCCGTGATGCGCGCCTCGCGCGAGAATCGCTCGCGGAGCTCGGGCACCGAATGCGTGTGCTCGCCGAGGAGCTTGATCGCGAGCTGGCGATCGAGCACCGGATCGTAGGCGGCCCACACCACGCCCATTCCGCCGGCCCCCACCCGATGCAACAGCACGTAGTCGCCGACCTGATCTCCCGGCCCGAGAACGCGACCCGGGATGGCGACGCCGGCGAACGGGATCCGCGAGCCCTCGACCTCGAGGAGCGCCGGGCACGTGTCGCACTCCGCGAGGTGCTGCGCGATCACGTGTGCCTCGTGGTCGGCCAGGCCGCCGGTGAGGTACGTGTTCAAGCGGTCTTCGTTCGGACAGATCACGGCGGGCGCATGATAGATCGGTCCGGTGCCGGTGCCCGATGGATTCGCAGAGGCTGCAGCCGCAGCGCTGGCGTTGTGGGGCATCGACGTGAGCCCCGATCAACTGCATCGCTACGTCACAGACCGTGGCAATCCCAGCACCACCGCGCTACGGCTCATGGATCTGTGCCTCGCGTGCGGTTGCGCGAAGGGTGATCCGAAAGCGATCGCGGCCTTCGATCGCGAGCTCGTCAGCTTGATCGAGAGCGCGCTTCGTCAGGTCGGCGGCGGACGCGTCGACGCGGACGAAGTCGCGCAGCGGTTGCGGACGCGGCTGCTGGTCGGTGACGAGCAGGCCGGTCCGGCGATCACGGACTACGGCGGTCGCGGACCGTTGCTCGGCTGGCTACGGATCGTCGCGACGCGAGAGATCCTGATGATGCGGCGGCGCGAGAAGTTCGAAGCCCCGCTCGACGACGAACGTCTCGCGGAGTTGCCGTCGCTCGATGCCGATCCCGAGCTCGAGTATCTGAACCGTCACTACCGAGCCGCGTTTCGTGCGGCCTTCCAGCGGGCGTTCTCCGAGCTCGAGCCGCTCGCGCGCGACATGATCCGCGCGCACTACCTCGAGGGTGTGATGTTCGACGCGCTCGGCGAGCGTCACGAGATCCACCGCGCGACGGCGGCGCGCTGGGTCGCGCGTGCGAGGCAGTCGTTGGTGGAGAAGACGCGCGAGCATCTATCGCGCACGCTCGCGGTGAGCGAAGCCGAGCTCGACAGCATCCTGAAGCTGGTGGGCAGCCATTTCGAGATCACGCTGCGAACCCAGGTCAGCTCAGGCTAGATCGACGCCCTGCCGAACTGCGCCGGACGAACCTCGAAGGCCCGACAAACTGGCGCGTCGCAGCCGTCGTGGTTCCGTCGTTCACACCACTTACGACGGGCCCGGCATTTGCTCAGCGGTTCGAGATGATCGCAGCGGCGTGCGGCATCGTGATGCTCTGTGCGGCGAGCGCAGCGGCCGAGGTGCCGATCGAGTACCGAGTGCAGCTCGATCCAGGGCTCGGCATGGAGTCAGGGGTTACCAACCTGACGACGATCGGTCGACTCGCGTTGCGAGGTACCGATGCGCTCACGCACCGCGTGGATGGGATCGTGGTGCGCCTTGCTGCGGGGATCGCGGTCGACAGCGCCATCGCGATCTCGGCGGCGGTGTTGCCGCACGAGGTGTTCGGTCACGGCGCCCGCGCTCGCGAATTCGGCTTCGAGGTCCACTACGAGCTCCGACCGCCGCCGCCGTATGCGTGGCTCGTCGGTGGCGGCCTGCGAAGCAGCACGCGCTGGGAGCTCGCAGATCGCGTGGCTTCCACGGCCGACGAGACCGCGTTGTTCCACCTCGGCGGATTGGAAGCGCAGGAGGTCCAGCTCCGCTCGCTCGCGCTCACCGCGTTTCGCGCGCGCACGTTGTCTCGAGGAGACGCGCTGCTCTACCTGACCGGCGCGCTCGAAACCCTGACCTACGTCGCGCGAGACGATGGTGATGTCGCGCTGTTTTACGATCACCTTCGCGCTCGCTACGGCGAGGACGAACGCTCCTCGCGTCGAGCGACGGGGCTGTCGGCAGTCCTCGCCGTCGCCGATCCCTTGTTCGTGTTCTCGCTGTACGGCTACTTCTATCGCTATCTCGGCCGAGGCGACCGTGCGCTTCCGTACCCGACACTCGCGGTCGGCGGCGCAGATCTGGCGCTCACCAACCGCCTGCTGCTCGTTCCGTGGGGCCGCGAGCATCAGCTGACGGCCTTGATCGGTACGCGTGCGGCAACCGCCGCCGTCACGATCGGCATCGGGGAGGGCCCCGGAGGATCGTCTGCCTCGTTGTCGCTCGACGTCGCCGACGTTCCGCTCGGTCGTGGACTGTTTGCGGTGGGACAGCTCCAGCTCGCAGC
>JACCYD010000907.1 GCA_013696695.1 Deltaproteobacteria bacterium
CCGCCGAGCAGGCCGAGCAGCCAGGCGGGCGCCGGATCGATGATCACCGTCTTCGCGTTCACTTCACGAGGCAGCTGATCGCTCGGGCCGGTGAGGATCTTCATCAGTGTGGCGCGCTCGAGGAACAGCGCGACCGAGGGCTTGGCGAAGCGCTCCTCGACGGCCGCGGCGACCCGCTTGGTGGACTTCTGCCAGTCGCGCGCGAACGACGCTTCTGGAACCAGATCGACGATCGCCCGGTGCGTTGACGCGCGCACGATGTCGCCGTCGTTCTTGACCGCGATGATCGACGAATGGATGCGCTGGCGATCGTCCTCGATCACGTACGCGACCAGCGCCGAGCGATCGGGGATCAGCAGATCGAACGTGCGCTGGATCGGCTCGTACGCCGGCGCCGGCAACAGCTCGAGCAGCGGCGGCTCGGTCCACACGCCCTTGCCGGCATGCCGCTTGAGCGCGCGTAGTGCGACCAACCCTTGCTCGACCAGATCCTGATCGAGGCGCAGCGCGGACTCGATGTCGGCGGCGAGTTGCCCCATCACGCTGCGCTCGATCGCGACCACGGCTGCGACACCCAGCGACTTCGCATACGCCGCGAGATCGCGCTCCGCGAGGCCGGGCAGCGGAGTGGCCTGCGGATCGATCGCGCCGCGCTTGGTGACGACGAGCTTGATGACCTTGCCACCGTCGAGGATCGCGAGTGCCCACGCCTGCGGCGCGAGCATGCGTGGCGGCACGAGCAGCTGCCACCAGTTGTTCCAGTGGCGCGCATCGAGATTCGCGAGATCGATCTCGGGCGACAACACGCGAGAAGCGTACACGACGCGAGCCGCGTCAGCGACTTGCGCCGGGCGCGAGATGAGGCGAGCATCCGCGCATGAAGCAGACCATCACGCTCGCTGCACTGTTGTTCCTCGCATCCACGGGGAGCGCATCAGCCGGTGGCTCCGAAGGCACCGTCGGTGTCGGCGCCGAATTCGCGATCAACGGCGTCACGGGTGGCGCATCGGTCAACTACGACGCGGGTGCGTTCCACGTCGGCGGGTTCATCGGCTTCTCCGATGGCGACGGCGCGAACAACACGAACTACACGCTCGGCGGCCGGTTCTTCTATCACGTCGGATCCACCGCGATGTCCGACTTCGGCATCGGCGGCACGCTCGGCTTCTTCAGCCTCGATGGTGGGGGCGGCGGCGACGAGCGCCTGACCCTGATGTTCCTCGAGCCGAGCTTCCAGATCCGCCTGTTCCTCGCGTCGAACGTCGCGCTGTCGTTCAACGCGGGCATCGTCATCGGCCTGGTCGATGTCGATGGTATCGCGCTCGGCGCTGGGCCGCTCGGCGGTGCTGCTGGCACCGACGGCGGCCTCGGCTCCAGTGGCATCACCGGCGGCGCCGGCGTGCACTACTACTTCGATTAACTCTCAAAACTCGAGGACGTTGCCGTCCTGATCTTCCATTCGATCGAACGTCAGGTCGGCGGTGAAGTCGCCGAGCGCCGCGGCCTGCAACGCCTCCGCATCGAGATCGCCGAACAGGCTCGCCGCCAGCGAGGTCTCGGCGACGATCACGTGGGTGCTCGTGGTGCACGTGGTCGTGCACGAGGCCTCGCCCGATGCTTCGGCGTCCGCGCGGCATGCCGCCGCCGACGCCGTGGCACCGCAGGTCTCTTCCGCCTGCGCACGTGCCGCCGCCGCGCAGTAGGTCTCGCAGTTCTGCGTCGTCGCGGTGATCTCGGCGCGCAGGCGCACGTCGGTGATCAGGCCGACCGTGAGCTCGGGGATCGCGCAGCCACTCGGCGTGAGGATCTCCCCCGCAGCGGAGCCGAACGACGACGCGTAGACGCTGTCATCGGACAGGTTCAACGTGCCGAGGTAGTGGGCTTCGAAGCTGCCCGCGGGATCGAGAGAGCACTGCGGATCGATCTCCGGGATGTCGCCCGAGCCTTCGATCACGATCGACAGCTCCGCGCCTTGCGCCGGGGGAGTCGCGGGCGCGGCCTGCGCTCCGCTGTGGTCCGTCGCGGCATCTCGATACACCGCCTGGCCGGTGACGTTCGTATCCGGGTCGCTACCACCTTCGCCACCACCACATGCGACCAGCATCAGGGACAACGTCGTAGAGCGATAGATAGCCATCAGAACCTCCGAGTTGGAGATAAGGCAGACAACGTGCCAGCAGCCGCAAGCTGGCTGGATCCCGGTGATCCAAGCGCGCGCGTGATCCGCGCACGGATGTCGCTCACGACATCGACGTCAGGGCGCGTGCGATCGCGCCCTCACGGAGTGCTCATGAACTGGTTACTCTTCACCACCTCCAACGGCGGCGGCGATCGCGACGTCTTGCGCCTTCACCTTCGACGCATCGAACTTCTTCGCTCCCTCGATCATCTTGTCGATCGTCTTGTCGAAGTCGGGCTTCGCGTCGTCCTTGCCGGCCTTGACGAACCGCAACGGGTTCACGCGCGCGACGACGATCGGCTTGAGATAGCCGCTGGTGAAGCCCGACGCCTTGAGGCGCTCGACCGCCGCGGACACGGCGACATCGAGCTCGATCAACTTGTCGGCGTGCTCCTCGCGTAGCTTCAGCGACTTCGACATCGGATCGGTGGAGAACGTCTCGGTGCGCGACACCACGGAGTTGTACGCGCCACCGGAGAATCGCGGGCTCTTCTCGTAGCAGACGCCGATCGTCACCAGCGACGCCTGCTCGAGCTCGAACGCCATGTCCATCTCGCTCTTCTTCGGCTGGTCGGCCGCGATCGCGCGCGCCATGCGAATGACCTCGATCGCCTTGTCCTTGAGGGTGTGCGCCTTCTCGGTGTTGAGCGCGAGGATGCGGAACGCGATCTCCGGCTCCGGCATCACCAGCGCGACCACGGTCTTGGCGCCGAGCGTCTCGAGCGCCGTGAGACGGTGCATGCCGTTCGGCGAGATGAAGCCATCTCCATCCGGGACCGCGATCACCGGATCGAGGAAGCGGCCGACCTTCGGGATCACCGCCGCGAGGCGATCCGCGTGCGTCTTCGACAGCTCGCGCTGATACGGCGTTGGCTTGACGCGCTCGAGAGGCAGCGCCGCGAGGGCGAGCCAGTGACCACCGAGCGGATCGCGGTAGCAAGCGAGCACGGAACCGCCTGCTTCGTCGATCTGTTTCTTCACGCGCACGACGTCAGCGCTCGGTGTGCCCGTGGAGCATTCGAGCGCAGTGAGCCCGATAGACCCAGCTTCAGGCTTCACCTTGCGCGGTTTGCGTGGTGCGGAGGGCTTTTTGTTCGCTGTGGTCTTCGCCGCCTTGGCCATGCGGCGGACTGTATTAAAGTCCACTTGTGAAATGGACTAGCGGTACCCAAAACAGCGATGTCGTCGATGCGCGCGGGAGTCGCGTCAGCGGTGGCATGAAGGTGGGGATCGGCGGTGGGCTCGGTATGGTCGCGCTCGTCGTCATCTCTCAATTCCTCGGGGTCGATCTCACTGGCCTGATCGGCACGGGAGGTTCCGGGCCTCCCGCGGGCGGCGCTGTCGATCACCGCGAGAACAAGCCCACCGGTCCGGATGCGGATGCCGAGATGGTCGAGTTCGTCCGCTTCGTGATGAAGGACATCCAGGACACGTTCGACGGTGCCTACAAGTCGGAAGGCAAGCAGTACAAGCGCGCCAAGCTCGTGCTGTTCACCGACGCGATCGATACCGGCTGCGGGCGCTCGTCCTCCGCGATCGGGCCGTTCTACTGCCCACCGGATCAGCACGCGTACATCGATTTGACGTTCTATCGCGACCTCAAGGCAAAGCTCGGCGCGCCCGGCGACTTCGCGCAGGCCTACGTGCTCGCGCACGAGATCGGGCACCACATCCAGACCCTCGAAGGCATCGGTCGAGATCAGCGATTCAGCAGCAAGAGCGCGCGCAACGAAGCATCGGTGCGCCAGGAGCTGCAGGCCGATTGCTTCGCCGGCGTGTGGGGGCACTCTGCTGCTGCTCGCAAGTTGCTCGAGGTCGGTGATCTGGAGGAGGCGATCAACGCGGCGAGTGCGATCGGCGACGATCGCCTCCAGAAGCAGTCCGGCCGCCAGGTCAACCCGGAGACGTTCACGCACGGCACGTCCGCGCAGCGTATGAAGTGGTTTCGGCGCGGGTTCGACACCGGGCGGATGTCCGCGTGCGATACGTTCTCCGAAGCACCTTGACCGCCCCCACCAGCTTTCCGAAGAGCAGCATCAAGATCCTGCTGCTCGAGAATATCCACCCGGTCGCCGCAGATGCCTTTCGCATGGAAGGCTTCGCCGTCGAGGCATTGAAGAGCTCGTTGCGCGAGAGCGAGATCATCGAGCGCATCGCCGATGTTCACGTGCTCGGCATCCGGAGCAAGACCCAGGTCACGCCCGCGATCCTCGATGCTGGCAAGCGCTTGCTGTCGATCGGCGCGTTCTGCATCGGCACCAATCAGATCGCGCTGGCTCACGCCAACAAGCGCGGCGTGCCGGCGTTCAACGCACCGTTCTCGAACACGCGCTCGGTGGCGGAGCTGATCCTCGCCGAGGTCGTGATGCTGTCTCGTCATCTCGGCGATCGCTCGCGCGAGGTGCACGAGGGACGCTGGCGCAAGGTCGCCATCGGCAGTCACGAGGTGCGCGGTCGCACGCTCGGCATCGTCGGCTACGGCCATATCGGCAGCCAGGTCGGCGTGCTTGCCGAGGCCTTCGGCATGCGCGTGGTGTTCTACGACATCGTCGCGAAGCTGCCGATGGGCAACAACCGCTCGATGCCGACGCTCGACGGCGTGCTCGCCGAGTCCGACTTCGTGACGCTGCACGTGCCCGAGACGCCGCAGACCAAGAACCTGATCGGCCGCGCCGAGCTCGCGCGGATGAAGCCGGGCGCCTGCCTGCTCAACGCGAGCCGCGGCACCGTCGTCGAGATCGACGCGCTCGCCGATGGCATCACACGCGGTCACATCGGCGGCGCCGCCGTCGACGTCTATCCCGACGAGCCCGAAGGCAACAGCGACGCGTTCGTGTCGCAGCTGCGCAACCTGCCGAACATGATCCTGACGCCGCACATCGGTGGCTCCACCGAGGAGGCGCAGGAAGCGATCGGCCGCGAGGTCTCGGCCGCGCTCGCCAAGTGGATCAACCAGGGCTCGACGCTCGGCGCGGTCAACTTTCCGAACGTGGACCTGCCGGTCACCAAGGGAGCGCACCGCATCCTCAACATCCACAAGAACGTTCCCGGCGTGCTCCGCGACATCAACAAGATCGTGTCCGATCGCAACGCGAACATTCGCGCGCAGCACCTCTCGACGGATTCCGAGATCGGCTACCTCGTGATGGACCTCGACCAGGACCTGTCGCACGACGTCAAGAAGGACATCGCGGCGCTGCCGACGAGCATCCGCACGCGCATCCTATTTTAGGGTGCCCATCGCGAGCGGACGTTCCCAGGCCACGGAACCAGCTACGAAGATCACCTGGAAGCGACTCGAAAGCGTTAGCCCCTTGCTCGACGGACGTGGCACCTTAGCCGGTACCCGTGCACATCTCCGTCTTCGACATCTTCAAGATCGGCATCGGGCCGTCGAGCTCTCACACCGTCGGGCCGATGCGCGCGGCGCGCCGGTTCGCCGAGACGCTCGCCCAGGACGCCAACCAGCTCGCGCAGGTTCGCGGCATCAAGGTCGAGCTGTTCGGCAGCCTCGGGTTCACCGGCAAAG
>JACCYD010000916.1 GCA_013696695.1 Deltaproteobacteria bacterium
GACTCGCGCGACGCTCGCAGCAGAGGTTTCAGACTCACAGTGCACGAGCACTGCGCGCCGGTTACACGTCTCGTAAGTTCAGCCGCGGCCTCGGTTTCGAGTGCTAGCCGATGAGTCTATCTACAACGAACGCGGTTCCGGCCCTGAACCTTCGCCTGCATCAAGGCTTCATCCGCCAGATGGATCGTCGCGCCCGCGGGATCGTGAAGCGCGACCCCGATCGAGATCGTGGCGGTCACCATCTCGTCCTCGAACGAGAATGGTGGCTCGGCGACGACGCGAAGCCGCTCGGCCACCGCGCGTGCCGTCTCGAGATCCACCCCCGGCATCATCACGAGGAACTCTTCACCGCCGTACCGTGCCGCCAGGTTCGGCCACGCCACGTGATCGCGAAGGATGCGCGACACCCGCCGCAGGGTGAGCTCGCCCGCCTGCATGCCGTACCGATCGTTGATCTGCTTCAAGCGATCGACGTCGATCATCAGCAGCGCGCCATCGCGCATGCGATCGAGATGCCGGAGTGCGACGCGACGCGTGAACAGCGACGTCATGGGATCGGTCACCGTCTCGACGTGGCGGAGCTCGTCGAGGGCGAGCTGCTCGTCACCGATCAGGAACCACAGACGATGGCGCGACTCGGGGTCCGCGATCCGCTGGCCGTGGCGCAGCTCGACCTCGCCTTCGACCACGCGATCGTCGACGGTCACGTTCGGTGCGCACGCGCGCAACCACCAGCGGTCATCGCGGAACGTCGCGATCGCGAGTGGTGCGGTCCCGCCGAGGTCGAGGTCGTCGTCCGGTCCGCCGATGACGACCGTGCCGGCAACCGGCATGACCTTGCGGCCGGTGCGCCAGTTGGCCTCGAGGACGAGCGTCGCGTGCCCCGTGCTCACGTCCCCAGCGTACTACGATGCGGCGTGGCCACGCGCGAGGAGCTCGAAGCACAGATCGAAGCTTCGCCCGGGGATGAAGCCACGTACCTCATCCTCGCCGACTGGCTCCAAGTTCACGGAGACCCGCGAGGCGAGCTGATCGCGCTCGACGCGGCGGCCGCCGCAGGAACGCAGCGCGGCGAGTGGCGCAAACGACGTGCCGACCTGGTCGCAGCGCATCCCTCGCTGGTGCCGCTCGAAACCGGACTTCAGCTCGTCTGGCGATTCGGCTTCGTACGGCGCGCCATCCTGACGAAGCTCCACGATGTCGAGGTCTTCGCGCACCCTGCATTCCGGTTTCTCTCGGAGATCGTGGTGCCCGATTCCGAGCCGCTGCTCGCCGGGTTCGTCGAGCAGTTTCTCACCGACGTCACCGACCGCGTGCCGCTGCTGCGCATGCTCGCGCTCGGGGATCCCGACGTCCGCCGCTGGCCGACGGGTGGCGCGCCGATCGATCTCGATCGTGCGGTACCGCGGCTCGGCCAGCTGGAGCAGCTGTACACGATCACGCCGATCGCGTTCCGCGCGGCTCCACACCTTCGCGTGCTCGAGATCCACGGCGGCGACCGCCACACGTTCGTTCGCCTCGGGGGCGCTGCGCTTCCGGCACTCGAACGACTCGTGATCGGCGTCCGCGTGCGCGCCGATGTCGAGCAAGGCCGGCTCGACGATCTGCGCTGGCTGTTCGAGCGCCCTCCTCCCGCGCTCACCTCGCTCGAGCTCCTCGAGGTCGAATTCGGCGACGACATGATTCGCGAGCTCGTCGGGTCTCCGCTGCTCCGGCAGCTTCGCGTGTTGCGGTTGTGGAATGCCGGGCTCACCCGCAGCGGCGCTCGCCTGATCACACGCGAGGCCTTCGGGCACCTCGAGTTGCTCGACCTCTCCGATCCGTTGCTGGACGACGACACCATCCGGGCGGTGTCCGGAGTCTGCCGCGAGGTCCGCACGATCTCGCCGTGGATGCGCCAGATCGAGCGCCGGCCCGGCTAGGATGTCGAGCCATGCGCTGGGTGTTCGTTCTGACGGTCCTCCTGATCGCCGCCGAGGCACGTGCGCAGATCGTCAACGTCCAGGGTCAGCTCGCGAAGGCACCCGAAAAGGACAGCGTGATCGGTCAGGTCGAAGCGAAGCTCGACTGGCGCGAGGGCAATAGCCCACTGTTTCAGGTCGGCGGCACGGCGGCACTGCTCGTTCACGAGGGTCGCTTCATCGGCCTCGTGCTCGTGAAGGGTGAGTGGGGCGAGAGCCGCGGCGTCGCGTTCTCGCGCAAGACGTTCGAGCACGTGCGCGCTCGCTATCGCATCGATTGCCGGTGGAAGTGGGAAGCGTTCGCGCAACACGAATTCGACAAGTTCCGGCGGCTCAGCGTGCGCGCGGTCGCGGGCACGGGTCCGGCGCTGCAGATCGTCAACGAGAAAAGGTTCGCGATGCTCGCCGGCGCGGCGTACCTGTTCGAGATCGAGCAACTCGACGAGCGGCCGATGACGACCGATGCCGGCGAGCGCACGTTCGCCCACCGCGCCTCGTTGTATCTCACCGGTGTCGAAAAGATCGGCGAGCACGTCGCGATCGTCCAGACGCTCTACGCGCAGCCGCGGCTCGGCGATCCAGGGGACCTCCGCATGCTCGCGGAGCTTTCGGTGACGACGAAGCTGTCGAAGCACATCGCGCTCACCGATTCGTTCACGGTCGCGTACGACCGCACGCCTCCCGACGGGATCA
>JACCYD010000694.1 GCA_013696695.1 Deltaproteobacteria bacterium
CCATGGGCGTGCGAGTGCGCGACCGTCAGCGGCAGCGATCCGATCAGCCCACGCACCGTGGTGCGCGCGGTCGTGGTCATCGTCGCGCCGCTATCCAGCAGCAGAGCGCGCTGGGTGCCGACGAGCACGAACAGGAACGGCGCCTCGAACGTGTCGCACTTGTTCTGCCGGAGGATGTGCGTCGTGGCGTTGTACGCGTGGACCTGGAGCTCGGGATCCGCGTTGCCGTTGCAGTTCGCCGAGCCGTGCATCCAGGTCACCGCGACGGTGCCCGGGACCAGACCACCACTCGGACCATCACCCGGAGCCGGGCCATCGGAGGTGGCGGGGCTGTCGCCGGTCGGCGACGAAGGCGGTTCGTTCCCGCTGCAGGCGGCGAGGAGGACGAGACCGAGCGCGCGCACGGCCATATCCTACCGGACCCCACGCGTCAGCAAGCATCAGATTTCTGACGTCCACACGACAGCTCACCGACATTGTTTGGGGGGTGAGCGCGCAAGTCCTTCAGCTGCCACGCGCAGTTACTGGCGTACTGGTTGCACCGCGAGGCCCTGATGCGATCCGTCCATAGAGGTGCCGTGATCCTCGTGCTGGCCGTGCCGTGGCTTGCCGCGTGCGACGACAGCGACGACTTCGACTGCAGCGGGAGTCAGGTCCAGAAGCGGCTCGAGGTCGAGACCCCGTCCGACCCCGCGATGGAGTTCAAGATCGCCAGCTGCAAGGTCGACGTCGACGCCTGCCCGGCGCTCTGCACCCTGGCCCTCGAGCGGATCGGCATCGGCGCGTTCGGCGTCACCACCTGCACCGTCGGGTTCGCTGGCGACACGGTCTTGATGGACGTCGACTACACGGTGTCCAACCCGAACTGTTTCTTCGGCGACGACTTCAGTCAGCCGACTGGAGGTGGGTTTTGAAAGGAGCTTTTGTGAAGCGTTTCCTTCCTGCGTTGCTGCTCGCCGCCTGTTCGGACCCACCGACCACTCCCCCGTCGACGACGCCTCCGCCCACCTGGGGCGTGCCGGTCTCGGGCGGCACGATGCACATCACCACCGACGGCAAGTTCGCGGTCGCAGCTGATCCCGATCGCGATCGCATCGTCAGCGTCGATCTCGCGAGCGGCGAGGTGGTCGCGGATGTCCCGCTGCTGGCCAACGACGAACCCGGCCGCGTGATCGAAGATGCCGCAGGTCGCGTCCACATCGCGCTGCGTCGCGGTGGCGGCGTGATCGCGATGAATCCAGCGACCGGCGAGATCCTGTCGCGGCGCGCCACGTGTGCCGAGCCCCGCGGTCTCGCGTTCGATGCCACGGCGGACTCGATCCACGTCGCGTGTAGCGGTGGCGAGCTCGTCACGTTGCCTGCGGGCGGCGGCGATCCCACCCGCGTGCTGCGCCTCGATCGCGACCTTCGCGACGTGCTCGTCGTCGGCGATCGCCTCTATGTCACGCGGTTCCGCTCGGCGGAGTTGCTTCGCCTCGATGCCACCGGCACGGTGATCAGCCGCGCGGTGTCGCCGACCACCAAGCGGATCGACTTCAACTCGTTCGACGAGACGACCGGCACCAACGAGGTCGACGCGAAGCCGGCGATCGCCTGGCGCGCGCTCGCGCTCGAGGACAGCAGCGTGCTGATCCTCCACCAGCGCCAGATCAACAAGCAGCTCGGCACCAGCAACGTCGATGTCGGCGGCTATGGCGGCGGCGGCGGTGGTTGCGGCGATCAGAGTGGCCCGGTCGAGTCCGCGGTCACGATCCACGGTCAGACCGGCTCGCCGCGCGCGGTGCAGCCGGCGTTCTTCGGTGCACTGCCCGTCGACATCGCGGTCAACAAGGCCGGCGATCGGTTCGCGGTGGTGCTCGCAGGTAGCCAGACGGTGCGCACGATCCGCGCGAGCTTCTTGCCCGGCGAGGATCACGATCAGTGCCCGCAGGACTTCGAGCAGCACGACGACGCCCCGCGCATCAACGACAACCTCGGCACGCCGACGTCGGTGCAGTTCACGCCCGACGGCGCTGTCGCGATCTTCTATCCCGAAGTTCCGGCGATCGCGATCCACCCGACCGCCGGCACGGCACGCATCATCAAGTTGCCCGGCGATTTCGGCTACGACTCCGGTCGCAACATGTTCCACGAGCAGACGCCCGTGGGCATCGCCTGCGCGTCGTGTCACCCCGAAGGGCGCGAGGACGGTCTGGTCTGGAAGTTCGACTTCGGGGTTCGCCGCACGCAGACCGTCGCGGGCGGCATCCTCGCTCGCGCGCCGTTCCACTGGATCGGCGACATGAACGACCTGCCGAAGCTGATGAACGACGTGTTCTCGGTTCGCATGGCGGCTGGCGAGGCGTCGAACAGCGAGAAGCTATCGCTCGGTCCGTGGCTCGATCGGATCCCGGCGCCGGTGTCGGCTCCGGCGCTCGATCCCGATGCTGCCGAGCGTGGCCGCATCTTGTTCGAGTCCGCCGCGCTGCAATGCGTGACCTGCCACAACGGCGCGCAGCTGACGAACAACCAGCGCGTCAACGTCGGTACCGGTTCGCTCTTCAAGGTGCCCTCGCTGCGCGGCATCGGCGCGCGCTCTCCGTACATGCACGACGGCTGCGCCAAGACGCTCGCCGATCGCTTCGGAGGAGTGTGTGGCGGTGGTGATCTCCACGGCAAGACCGCGCAGCTCGATCCGGCGGCACTGGCGGACCTGGTCGCGTACCTCGACACGCTCTAGTCCCTCTCATAGGTGATCACCCAACGGCGGACTCCGACGACGCGCAGCCCAGCCCGAAGTCGTCCGGTCTTGCGGTCTCCATCCCGTGGCGAAAAGCCGAGGCGATGCTGACGCACGCCAGGAGTGCCGCCGCCAGTTCGTCGATGATGCGGCTCGAACACATCGCCACGCGGCGGGTGGACATCGGCTTCCCCCCGAGAGACGAGATCGAGGGAGAACGGCGTGCGCGGCAGGTTGGTGCAGAGACGCGTCATCGTCTTCTCGTTGCCGGGCACGCGCTTGCCATCGACCCATGCAGCGCGGACCCAGGGGTCGGGGGAGCGCGAAAGGCGGACGATGAATGCGCCGTTTTCCTTCTCGACCGCTTCAAAGTAGTCAACGCTCGGATATCCGCGGTCCGCCCCTTCAAGGTGGATGGATCGGGAAGGAACTGCCGCTCGGCGTGCTTGTCGGGCGCGAGCTGGACGGCGCAGACTTTGTTGGAGAAACCGCGTGGCATGTAACTCGACGGCCGCTCGATGAGCCGCGTGAGCATCGCGTGCATGAACCTCGCGAAACCGGGCCGCGCGAGCCGATTGTAGAACGCCTTGTACGCGACGGTGACATCGTTCTGGTGATCGAGCTCGCGGAGGAGATCCGCGAGTGACTCGACGTTCCGAGCCGCGAGCGCCGTGAGCGTCGACAGGAATAGC